>JBCBSN010000001.1:0-95078 GCA_039819225.1 Bacteroidota bacterium
TTGATAAAGTAGTAGAGGGGCCACCCTTTGTAGGTGGTCTGCATTTGGCCGCCCTCTCGTGTTATGGTGCCAAAGTCATCGGGTTCCAACCCTTCGCTCAATACGAGGTCTTCTGTATAGAACAGGGGCCAATTGTCCAAACAACCGCCGCTGCATTCGGAGCTGCCCTTGCTGTCACGGGAGAAGAAATAGAGGGTGTTGCCCTCGATATCGGTGAGGTAACTGCCAAAGGTCTCATCTGTTCCCAGTTGTACCGTGTTTTCAGGTTTTTCGGGAGCTTCCGGGGTATCCGGGTTGATGATGGGCCAAACACCGGGTCTTGGGAAGCCCACGCCAAAGTTGTCCCCACGTTGTGCATCCTGGCCAAATTTGTAAACGGGCCATCCCTTGAAGGTAAGCTGGGATCTTCCGAATACGTCTATGCTACCAAAGTCTTCCGCGTTGAGCAGACTCGGGAGTTTATCGATTTCTACATGGAAGATAGGCCATACCGCATCATTGGAGAAATCCTCGGCCGTAAAGGTGTTGATGTCCCTGAAATCCGGGATAAAGCGATAGAGGGTATTGCCCCGGTCATCGGTAATGTAAAAGGTGTTTTCCTCTCCGGGCTCGTAACTCCCCGTGAGTTCGGTTTCCTCCCCATCGGTATTGCGACCTACCAGTTGTGCCTGTACGATCATAAGGCTATAGTCCGGCTTGGCCACGTACCAAACGTTCCCGGTGCCGTCCCCGTTGATTTGTCCGGATTCCGTATCATTGATAAAGTAGTAGAGGGGCCACCCTTTGTAGGTGGTCTGCATTTGGCCGCCCTCTCGTGTTATGGTGCCAAAGTCATCGGGTTCCAACCCTTCGCTCAATACGAGGTCTTCTGTATAGAACAGGGGCCAATTGTCCAAACAACCGCCGCTGCATTCGGAGCTGCCCTTGCTGTCACGGGAGAAGAAATAGAGGGTGTTGCCCTCGATATCGGTGAGGTAACTGCCAAAGGTCTCATCTGTTCCCAGTTGTACCGTGTTTTCAGGTTTTTCGGGAGCTTCCGGGGTATCCGGGTTGATGATGGGCCAAACACCGGGTCTTGGGAAGCCCACGCCAAAGTTGTCCCCACGTTGTGCATCCTGGCCAAATTTGTAAACGGGCCATCCCTTGAAGGTAAGCTGGGATCTTCCGAATACGTCTATGCTACCAAAGTCTTCCGCGTTGAGCAGACTCGGGAGTTTATCGATTTCTACATGGAAGATAGGCCATACCGCATCATTGGAGAAATCCTCGGCCGTAAAGGTGTTGATGTCCCTGAAATCCGGGATAAAGCGATAGAGGGTATTGCCCCGGTCATCGGTAATGTAAAAGGTGTTTTCCTCTCCGGGCTCGTAACTCCCCGTGAGTTCGGTTTCCTCCCCATCGGTATTGCGACCTACCAGTTGTGCCTGTACGATCATAAGGCTATAGTCCGGTTTGGCCACGTACCAAACGTTCCCGGCGCCGTCCCCGTTGATTTGTCCGGATTCCGTATCATTGATAAAGTAGTAGAGGGGCCACCCTTTGTAGGTGGTCTGCATTTGGCCGCCCTCTCGTGTTATGGTGCCAAAGTCCCCGGGTTCCAATCCTTCGTCCAAGCTTAGGTCTTCCGAATAGAACACGGGCCAGTTGTCCAAACAGCCTCCGCTGCACTCGGAGCTGCCCTTGCTGTCACGAGAGAAGAAATAAAGGGTGTTGCCCTCCGTATCGGTAAGGTAGCTGCCAAAGGTCTCATTCGTGGCCAGGCGCACCGCATTTTCTTCGGTTCCGGGATCATCGCCGGGTGATCCCACAAAATCATCTGATTTGTCGCAACTCCAGAACAGAACGGAGCCGGTACACAAAAATAGGGTAAGAAGCTTCTTCATAACTATGAATTTTATAAGGTTAATAATGTACAAATGAAGCCCCAATGCCATTTGCTGGTACCAAAAACCTGTGTGAAAGGGAAAATTTGGGTCTAAAGAGGAAAGGATTACCCTAACAGATTTAAAAAGGCACCGTAAGAATGGCCCCAGATGATCCAACGGTAATGTTGATACAGACCATCCTTTCCGGATTTTGCGAGGAGGTGATTTGGGGATGAATGGAAATCATGTTAATTTGGCTTTTCCTGATGTGGCCTATTATGTGCATTGCCAATGAGAAAAGATCGCCTTTATTTTTATACTTTTTTGGCCATTATGGCCATATTTCTGGCCATAGCCGGTATTGCCTCGCACTATCTCCTTAAAGCAAGTGCGCAGATTTTGCTTGAGGCCCAGTTGGAGTCTGGCAAACGTGAGGCGAAGACATTGGCCCACGTATTGGAACGCCAATTGGCGAACGGACAACCCCAGGCAACCGTTGTTGAGCAGGTGCAGGAGGGCATTACGGGAACGGAAAGGGAAAATGGATATCTATCGCTTTTCGACTGGTCCGGGAAAGTGATCTGTCATCCGGATATTACCCAGGTAGGGCAACCCGTAAGCCCTGACAAGTCTTTGGCGACCTCGGTCAATAATGTAATCCCCATAGCGGTTTTTCTGGACTTGTTAAAGGGTCACAACAAGCAAGAGAATTCGGGTGGCACCTCGGAGATTATCTGCCTTTTTCCTATCAAGGATTCGGACTGGATTATTGCCGCCCATGCCAATATGGACAAATTGGACTCCGAACTACAACACCTCCGTACATCGTTTTATACCATATTGGGATTCATGGGATTCTTTGTGGTCCTGGCCTCGGTAATCACGGTGCGTTTGATCGGGAGTACTTACGAAAAACGGTTGGAATCAAAAAACCGACAATTGGAGAGCGAGGTCATCAATTTGGCCAAACTGAACCTGGACCTGGACCGTTACCAGCAAAAAGTCATTGAGGACAAACCCAAGGGGGAAGCCAAGGGTAACGGGGCAGAAAAAGGCAAAAAACGCATTCTTACCTATGTGCGCAATGAACTACTGTCTGTTCCCACAAAGGATATCGCCTATGTTTTCACGGAGACCAATATTACCTATGTCATCGATTTTGAGGGTAGGCGTTCCACGGCCAACGCCAGCTTGGACGAACTGCTCTCCGGTCTGGACGAGAGTTGTTTCTACCGGGCCAACCGTCAGTTTATCGTTGCCATCTCGGCTATTAAAAAGATTATCCGATACGGCAATAACCAGTTAAAGATAGTAGTGCGTCCCGATTCGGAAATGGACATTATTATCAGTAAGAACAAGGCCGCGGAGTTCAAGCAATGGCTTAATCTTTAAAAAATCGCTATAGCAATATTGCGTAACAAGAGTTCTAATTCTTGGGATTTTCGGCAAAAGACTCTAAAACGGGTATTTTCTCCGTAGCTTCCTTTGATTTTTGAAACCTTTCCAAATAGGTGTCCGAAGAAGTCCTGGATGTTTCTTTTTGCTTAAGATAGGTGCAGATTAGCAATCCAGAAACCCCTATAAAAATCCAAGTAACATCTACCCCAAACACATAATACTGTCCGTCGGCCAAGGTTTTCCAGATCCAATCCCCCGTTACCGTTCCATTGACAATGGGGATAAGTAGCCCCAATACACTGCCTATTACAATATAATTCCTGTTCAATTGGCGGTAATTGTTCCAAAATAGTCCCATTATCGTCAAGACTAACCAGCCCAAGAAAAATATGGTGTTTACATAGGATACCCGGTCCGGCATATCCATGGGCACCAATTTGTTCCCTATAAAAATCAATGCCAACGCTGGGAACATGGATAAACAAATGGCCAAATACACTTTGGTGACCCGGTGGTGGAACCTTCGTTGCTTGTCCGTATATTTTGGGTTATCCCGTGCAGTTCTCCATATCATTACCCCGCTCAAGATAATGTAACAAGTAATCATGGCCAGAATAAAATAAATGATTTTAAGGAATATCCCCCCAAAGGTGGCGTAATGTAGTTTTATAAGCACTCCCAGCGTTCCTTCGGAGTAGGATTTGGTTTCCGGTTCAATGGCGTTCAAAAGGCTTCCGTCTTTATGGCGGTATACGATGATGCCGTCTCCGCCTATCCCCAGAGCATCATCCAAGCGGGCACCAATAGTACCGTCTTCCTTGCCAAAATGGGTACTATACAAATAGGTAACCTTGCTACTAGGGTATGTTTTCCGAAGTTTTGCATAGGTTTGGTTAAATCCCAGGCCGTTATTTACGGGTTTGGCCTCTTCGTCGTATGTATAAGCGGCATCGGGCCGTATGGTTTTGATGACTTCCGTAGTATCCCCATCGAACAATAAAAAAGCACTTGGGGCCAATAAGAGTATGGAGAGCCCTAAAAGTGCCCCGGTCACCGCATAGATAATTTGAAAGGGAAGCGTAATGACGCCCAAGGAAATATGGCCATTGGTCCAAATCTGCTTCCATTTGCCTTTTGTGGTAAAGGCGTAGAATTTGTTGACAATGTTTTTCCAATGGGTCAATACCCCGGTGAATATGGCAAATAAGAAGAAGAAAGCAGCCAAGCCGGAAAGATAGATACCTACTACCGGTATTTGGTGAAAATAGTGTAGCTCATAAATGGTACGGGCCATGTGGGTCTTGGGTTCCTTTCCGGAATCGATGGCATAGGTGATGGGGTTGATCATCGCTACAAAACGCTCCGTTTCCCCATCCTCCGTTTTTGTACTGCCATAAAATTGGATCAAAGGCTTTTTGGCGGTAGGTGGCCGCATACCAAACTGTACCGAAGTGTCAAAATTAGGGAGATGCTCTTGCACCACTTTTACCAAACGATCATAATCCACCTGGGCGGCATCTGCGGTTTCAATCCTGGCATCGGGGTTTTCCCATTGGTACAATTCGTTCATGAACAGGGCAACGGCCCCGGCATAAAAACAAATAAAAAGTGCAAAGCTGATTACGATTCCCGATACCGTATGGGTATGGAACATAATGTTGTGCAACCTTGGTTTTAGGGCCTTTAATTTCATAGTATCTCCCTTATTTATTAAGAAAAATTACAACCCCAAAGACGACGATAACCAGCAAGTATGCGCCCCATACTTTCCATCCGTTCTTGGCCAGGAAAGCAATTACCATCAATGCGCCCCATAGTAAAAAAGACGTATAGGCCGAAGTACTCAGTAGTGCTCCCTTTTCCTCAAGCAAGCTTCCCAAAGCATTGTGAAATAGAATGGTGAGGGCAAAACCGCCCAGGATACCGGCCGTAATCTTTAAAAGGCGTTGTCCGGGACTTGACAGGTATTTTGGGTTTGCAGGCATTTTTATAGTATTTGATCAATAATGATAAGGCAAACACATATGGCCGTCATGGCATAGACATAATTCTTGTGAAGGGGTAGGACAATCAGTAACAAGCAATAACCCAGGCTAAGGGTAGTAAAGAATATGATAAACCCTGTTGCCCAACCAAATTGCCATCCGAACATTAGTAATGAGGCGGTCAAAAGAAAATACCCCAATAAATTGGCCATTTTTCTATTGTCTTTTATACGTTTTCCTACCGAAGCAAGGTGTTCTGGAAAATATTTTGATTTCCCATAGAGCACAAAACAACCCAAGAAAAGCAGTACAATGGCCATGATAATCAATTTAGGAACAGTACTCACCGTTGGAGGCAAAATCATCCTTTTTTGCTTCAATCGGAATGGGAACGAGCCTTTGGACAAATATAGTTTTAATTTTTATTAATTCTAAATAAGAATTGAATATTTGGAAAAGACCTATTGCCGCAATCCTGTACCGTGCGGCAGGGGTGTGTCCATGGATCATTGATAGAACTCAAGACGGGTTCATAATCAAACGGCCATTCGTTGTTTTTGACGTAGGGGAAAACAATTGAATTGGCCCAATTCCCAAAGCTACGTCAGCGGATTTGTGAATTCAATAGGAATGTTGCTTCATTGCCTATGGGAACTTGGCTTAAGGCAATGTTCTTTTAGGGTGGTGTCCATGTTTAGAAGAAAGAGTGTTCCATTGATTAGGTCTTCCATCAAAAAAAGGATATGTTCGTCTACTTTTAGGCAAATATCCATAAGCGGGTTGGAGCACCATATTTTGTTGCATTGGTTGCCCCCGCATTCGGCACAGGTGCAGGGTTCATGGGATTTTAGGACTACATCCTTTAGTGACTCCAGATCGGCCTTTGACATAAACAGGCCTACAGAATCAATGACCAATTGTAGTTCACATACCGGGTTGGGACTGTTGCGGAGCCTGTAGGTAGCTCCGTAATCTTTTTCATAAATCAGTTCCATACTTCACTAAATTTGGTTTGCGGATTTAGGTATTTAAAAAGGGCCGGGCACCCTCGGATACGGATTCCCGGCCCCAAACTAACTCAAACTCAAATCGGTTTTATCCAAAGCAAATGTTTCCACTTATCCCGCTCTTTGAGTACCAAAGCTATATTAATGGCGAAAAAAGCTCCGGTCTGCAGTAGTTCTGCAGGTTCATCCCCTTCCAGAAAAAGATGGAACAAGAAGATGTGCAAGGTTATGGGTAGCAGGAAGACAGCCCCTACAAAGCCCGTATACTGTATCACCAATAATAACCCGAACAGCAATTCACAAATGCCCAGGACCTGCCAAAAATAGCCGGTCTGTTTAGCACCGCTGATGTACAATATTTTTTGTAGGGTACTTTCTTTTGCGGGATCTGTGAACTTTTTCGCCTTTTCCACTACTTCCGAAGGGGTGGGAACCGGTTGGCTAAACTTTTGAATGCCACCGTAGATCATAAACCCCCCAAGGATCAAACGTAGCACTACAAAAAGAATGTTTACTGCTTTCATTGCTGCAACTTTATGGTGTGTTATAGGCGCTCATACGTAAATTGCGGAAAGCCTCTTTCACCTTCGGAATTGGTAAAAGCGGTGAACAGTAGCTTGTAGTAGTTGCCATCCATGTCCTTCAAAACAAAGTATCTGTCATCCCTAACGGCGGCTACCCCGAATACACTTCGCCATCCACTGCCGATCACGGCCCTGTCGTTGTAAATAAAAGCGGATTCCTCCACATCGTCCCTGTTAAAATCGGTATAGCTTGGTACATCAAAGTTGGTGATATTGCCATCGCCATCCCTTTCATACGTGGTAACTTGGTACAATCCGGTACCACCTAAAGTGTTGTGAAGCACATAATCCGAAAAAGTCAATCCGGCTATAGTCGGGGGGCCTCCGAAATTCCCAACACCGTAAAAGGAGAAGACCCCCGTAAAATTAAGGTCCCAGGAACCCTTTTCAGGTTCAACGTTTACACTTTGGCCTTCGGTTAAACTGAAAGCACTAAGATTAAAGCTGTCATTCTTTTCAATGGTGGCCTCGGAAAAGTTTTCGGTCTCGTTTAGGTCGGCATATTGAACGGTATAACTGTTTCCATCCGTAAGCACCCTAACTTTTAGGAAGCCCCGCTGATCACCGGTCGTGGAAATTGACCCAAGCTCAGCGGACTCAGTAGGGATTTCGTTCCCTAGGCTAACAATATACACGTTGTTTTGATCGGCGGTGGTAGAGACCGCTGCAAAAGCAGTGCCTTCCAACGTTCCCTCCCTGTTGTCCGTAAATACGAGATTTGTGGCTACGTTGCCGTACTGCGGATACGCTACGGGTAAACCTGCGACCAACTCACCAACGGTGGTAACAGTTACCGTTGCGGGTTGAAAAGCTTGATCAAAGGTGTTCATTTTCAGGGCATTGGCAAGGTCGCTGTCTTCCGTGATGGAAAGTATATCCGTAATCCCCTCCAACTCCGCTGCAGCCACCAACAATGAGGGGTTTAAAAATACCCTGTTTTCGGCCCCATTGTAAAAAGCGATTTCCCAGGTGTCTCTGCGAACCGCCGTTTGGGTGTTTGAGCTTAAATCTACATAGACTTGGTTAGGTTGATTGGAACCACCTTGTTCGGCATCAATGACACCACTAATTGCGGCAATGGGGGTAAAACTTACGGTAGACGACGAGGTAATACCATTGGACCAGTCGGTTTGATCATACCCGTTTAAGGCCAGCGAAACCGTTTTTGTGGTGCCTTCTATGGGGTCTTGCAATTTGGTAAAGGTAATGGTGGCACCAAGGTCGCCCACCGCTACAGGTACGGCAATAGTGCCATTACCTCCCGTAGGAAGGGTAGAAAAGTCGGTGCCGTATTCTGCATTATTCCCGGTATATGCTACGGTTATGGTGCCGGACTCGGTGGCCGCCCTTGAGAAGGTCAAGCTAATTTCTTTATCGGTATCGGCCTCGGACAAACTTACGGTTTCACTACTGAACGATACGGTAAAATCTATGAGATCTTCCCCATCATCATCGCCACAGGAAACCATGACGGAGAGAGACATAATCGCACTTAAAAAAAGGTACTTTTTCATAATGTTCAATTAAAATTTAAGGTGTATAAGAGTTTTAGAAAATAGGATCTACCATTACCAAATAAACGGGCATCACCACCGGAGGCACCATGTGCACCTGCGGGGATGTCCGTTGCGTTTACGGTAACAATATCCAAGAGATTCCTGGCGCCCAGGGTAACATCAAAGTTTTTAAAGAAAGTTGTACGGATTGAGGCATCCAACCAAGTAAAGGCATCTGTCTCGCCAATTTCGCGGCCATTGTTGCCCTCGAAAACATTGAGTGTCCTTCCCCTATGGTTCAACAAAGCGGACAGGGAGGTGTTTATTCTTGGAAAGCTATACAAAAGGGTAGACTGCAAATTGAAACTCCATAAATAACCGGAGTCGGCACCGTCTTCCAAGGCCGTATTGGTACTGATAAGGCTTGTGCCGATGCCCGCCTGCCAATTATTGAAGTCAATTTTGTTGTTAAGGGTAAAGCCTAGTTTTTCTTCGAAATCAACGTTGTCAAAGGTGAACAGGATGCCATCGTCATCTTCACTAACTATGCCCGTAATCTTGTTGTCTATATCGAAGTAGAACGAGCTCAAAGTTGATTTCAAGGGCCACTTGTCCCCAATCTTGAAGATATGGTCGTAGTTCAGAAAGATGGTTATTCCGTCTTCCGGTTGAAGGTTACGATTGCCCTTTACATTGTGATTGGCATCGACAAATTCTTGGAACAATTGGGAAAAATTTGGGGCTTTGAACGCAGAGGCCAGCGTAATTTTTAATTTGGAATCCTCCAAAAAATTATAAGTAGAAGAGAGTGACCAGAATAAGGCCTGTCCAAACTGGGAATTGTTCACCGAACGAAGCCCTGGGAACAGGGACCATTGGTCGTTAAGGTTTAGATCGGCAGTGGCGAAGAAATCATAGTTTTCCAATGTTTCTTCCACGACATTGGTAGACTGGGCACCCGCCGCAATAGCATCAAATCCCTTTTGCCGGGTAAGCTCATACCCTAAAAGAAGGCCAAAAAACTCGGACTTGGGCATAATATTGGACACAAAGCCCCGGGAATACAAAATATCACTGGATTGGTCTATCCTGTCAATATTGAACGATTCGATGCCTTGTTGTAAAATGTTGTAGGTAAACGTTTGATAATTGCGTTCTTGGGTTTGGTAAGATAGCGATACGTTATACCGCGTTAATCCGCGTATGGGCCCCGAAATGTTAAAATTGTTCACCAATCGGTTAGTGTTGAACCTTGCGTCAGTCGCAGTAGGATTGGGCGTACCATCGGGATTGAGCCTACCATTTATGATACGATCATAGATGGTAAGTGTTTCATCAAAGTGTTGCAGTTTATAGAAAAGGCTGTGTTTTCCCATTTTGGCATGGACATTTCCAAAAAAGGTCAATTGTTCCTTGGGGTTCCATTCCGTGCCCCTTAAGGAATCGTTTATGACGATATTGTCTTGTAAATTGACATAATCCCGGCCCTGAAATTCATTATAAAAACCAGCGAAATCGTTTCTGGAAACACCGAGGGTATAGGATATGGCCGGACTTACTTGGTTGCTAACGTTAAAATTTTGGATATGCCTTCCCTGGTCGGAAAAAGAGAATTCACTGCCAACGGTCTCCTCTTGTAAAGCACTTTGTATCTTCCATTTGTAATCGCCCTCGATCCCCCTTTTTGTAATGATGTTGATCACCCCCGCCACTGCATTTTCACCATAAAGGACTCCGGCCGCACCTTCTATGATCTCGATCCGCTCCGCATCCTCCAAGTTGATTTGCGTAATGTCAATATTATTGCCTATACCGTTATCACTGGCCACCGGAATACCGTCGATCAGCACTTTAACATATTCCCCATCAAATCCGAACATACTTATGGTAGATCGTCCCGTTGCAGCGTCGGGCAGTATGGTAATGTTGAGGTTTTGGGTAAGTATATCCGCAAGGGTATTACCTGCCAATCGCTTAATTCCCTCCTGGTCGATCACATCTACATTGAACAGTTTTTTACTCAATGACATAACCTGGCTTTCGCCTATAAGTATTACCTCCTGTAGTCTTTCCATAGGAATGGAATCATTTTCCATGGGAGTTTCCTGGCTAAGAATACTAGCCCCCAGAAATCCGGTAAAAATGATGCCCAAAACCCTATTTAGATTCATTCTTTATAATTGTTCGGACAAATATATATTTTATTTTTAATGAATCTAAATAAAAATATTATTTTTGGCGAAACAATAGATATCAATTAAAACCCACGATTATGAAAAATGTAATCCCTTTAGTACTCTTCTTCATATTTGCCTTTTCGGTCATGGCCCAGGAAGGTAAAAAGCAACAGGACATTGCTGCCATAAAGGCAATGTGCGGCTGTTACGAGGTAAAGTTCAAGTACACGGAAACCTTTGCCCCGGAAATCGATTATGAAAAGCACCATGACTATACGGCCGCCGCTTTGGAATGGGCCCAACTTGTAGAGGACAAAAACAACAAACTGTCCATACAGCATATTCTGGTGGTCAATGATACCATGGTGGTGAAGCATTGGCGACAGGATTGGGAATATGAGAATCAAAACGTTTTTCATTATGATAAGGACAATGCCTGGAACTTTAAAAAACTCCCGGCGCAAGACGTAAAGGGACAATGGACCCAAAAAGTTTTTCAGGTAGACGATAGCCCGCGCTATTCTGGATCGGCCACGTGGATACATGCAGATGGCAAGCATTATTGGGAGAATAGGACGAATGCTCCTTTGCCCAGGAGGGAGTACACCAAAAGAAAGGACTACAATGTTATGCTGCGCGGCAACCGCCAGGAAATCACCGATTATGGTTGGGTGCACGAACAGGACAACGATAAGATACTTAGGCAAGATGGTGAAGAAGATGTTTTATTGGCCCAGGAAAAAGGCTATAACATCTACACGAAGGTGGCCGACCAGAAATGTAAGCTAGCCCAGGATTGGTGGGTAGCCAATCATAAGTTCTGGGGCAAAGTCCGTGACTCTTGGAGCAAAGTCTACAGCAGGGAAGGAAAACTTATGCTGAACAAAGTGGTTGATGGCCAACCTTTGTTCATGCATTTTTATCCGTTGGAAAAGGAAAAGGCCAAAACAAAGGAGATTGCCCGGATTATTCAAAAATTTGTTGTAGACACACCGGAAAAGGATGCGCAGGGCAAGTAAGTGTTTTTGTTCCGGGGTATTGTTTTTAACGACCTTTCATTTTTTGGGGGCACAGATTTCACCTAGGCTCCAAAAGAAGATAAATACCGCCATTACCACAACATACGGGGTGGCGGCCTTTGAGCTAAGGGAAGTGTCCACAGAGTTGGAAGAACTATCCTTGGACGGGGATTCCCTTTTTGAAATAGTACAGGATACCGAACAATTAGGATACCTATATCTAGGCGAGGCACCTAGTATGAAACAAGTTTTCGATTACATAGTCATGTTCGATCCCGATATAACGATTAAAAAATCCAAAGTATTGATTTACCGGGAAGATTACGGCCAACAGATCGGAAGCCAGCGATGGTTAAAGCAGTTTATTGGGCTTTCCGTTACGGATGTACCGATGTACTCGGAGAACATAGATGCCATAGCCGGAGCCACCATTTCCGCTAAAAACATGACGGATGCGGTGGGCAACGTTCTAAAAAAAATGGGTGTTTTAAAGGAAAAACAAGTACTGCCCTAGTGTAAAGAATGGTAATTTAATGAACTAAAATTTTTGATGATATTTTTCTTTTTTTAAGGCGAGTTTTAAAGGCATAGCAGTAGCTACGGCGAAAAAATTCAACGTAAAAAAAAGGAAAATAGGCCGAAAATTAATTTGGGAAATTATCATTCTTTACAATAGGCCATATGAGCGATGCCCTTCCTGGTGCATACGCGGTAATTTTTAAACTTTTGAAGACCAGGATCTTTGCCCGGCCTGGCCGTCTGGGCAGATCCTATATCCAATTTTAGGACATGGGTGAAACCAGATAACAAATGCAGCTATACCGTTCCATACAACATTTTCCAAAGGAGATAAAGATTCTTATCGGTACTTTTTTGGTAGTGCTGAGCATAGGTTTCTTCTCGGCACTGCAGTTTGTATCCGTTACCACGGAAATGACCTCTACGGGAATTCAGGAAAACTATTTGGGCAATGAAGAAGATGAGGAAGCTGAGGAAATGAAATTCAAGAAGGATGAAAAGCGGATGCTGAACATCCTCCATAGCCATTTAATGTCGCTGAGTCTCATTTTTTTTGTTTTGGCCCTGTTGGTCGCGACCACCCCTGTATCGGGCTTTTTGCGAAAACTTCTTTTGTTTGAACCCTTGCTTTCCGTACTCGTTACCTTCGGCGGAATATACCTTTTATGGAGCGGAGCGCTATGGATGAAATATGTAGTCCTGGTTTCCGGTATCTTAATGACCTTTGCATTTATCCTTTCAGTTTTGGTTATTTTCTATTGGCTCTTTAAAAATGGAAGTACGGCCATAGAAAAAGATTAGCTTTATTTAGAACGAATTAAAATAATTATCTAAATTTGTTCTAAATAAAAATAGGATGTGTCCGAACATAAGATTGTTAAATGCTACGCCTAACGGAGCCATCTATTGGTTTAAGCATAGCGATATGGCCCAGGTCATCTTTAAAAATCTTTGCTTCGATTTTTATCGCTTGGAGTACAATGCCTTTTTAAAGTACATATGCGGTTTGGACGCACTGCAGATTGAAAAGAAGAATAGGATGTCCCTGCACCACAAAAAGATTTCTATCCCCACGGGAAATGCGAATCTTACTTTGTTATTGGATAGGGAAGAGTTGATGGAGTTTCAAAACTTGTTCAAAAAAAGGCCAAAGGACACCGTTCTGGAAAATCCCCTAGAAGAAATCGATTATCCCATGATTTTGAATTAGAGGAATCCCAAACGCTTACGGACCAATAGCCAACAACCGACCCGACCCCTAATGAAATACGTTCCACTCTTTCTTGCTTTATGTCCCTTTCTTGTAGGGGCACAGTCCGGCTTCACGATTTCGGGTCTCATTACGGACGCGGACAACAATCCGCTGCCCTATGTAAATATCCGCTTGGACCGGAACAACAAATATGCTGTTTCCGATGAAAACGGGGTCTATGTCATCAAAAGGATACGGCGGGGAGAATACACCATAACCGTAAGTTCCCTTGGTTTTGTGACCCAGACCCGGAACATCTCTGTAAATGGAAATGAAAAGCTCAATTTTTCTCTTAATGAGAATGTTGAGAATCTGGAGGATGTAACGGTTTATGGAAAAAATGAAGCTACCAAAATTAGTCAGAAGGCCATTACCATTAGTTCATTGGATGTACAACAAGTGGCCAGCCTATCCCTTGGGGCAGAAGAGGTGCTTAAAACGGCTACGGGAGTGGTGGTACGGCAAAGCGGAGGATTGGGCAGTGACCTGAACATTAACTTAAACGGTCTTTCCGGAAATGCTGTGCGGACGTATTACGATGGGATTCCGTTACAGGTCTATGGCAGTGGCATTCAGTTGAACAATATTCCCGTGGATGCCTTGGAACGTATAGACGCCTATAAGGGCGTTATGCCCGTAGATATTGGTACGGATGCTTTGGGGGGAGGCATTAACCTTGTTCCGGTAGAACAATACGGCGATGCACTTAGGGCGTCCTATTCGGTAGGTTCCTTTAATACACATCGTATTACGTTGAACGGCAATAGAAATTTCAACGACAAAACATCGTTGTCCGTCGTTTCTTTTTTTAACTATTCCGACAATGATTACGAGATGCGAAATATCCCCAACGTTGTGGAAAACATTCAGGACGATGGTACAGTTTTGGGTGTTTCGGAGGAGATTATAGACGCCCGGCGTTTTCACAACCGTCACAGATCGGGCTTTGTTGAGGGCACGTTAACATTGAAGGACAGGGCGTGGGCGGATAAGTTTAGCTTTTCCGCTTCGTATGCGAACCGATATGATCAGGCACAGCAGGGGCAGTTTATTATAAGCACGGCCATAGGGGAGGCCGATCAGACCATAACGGGCTTTAACCAAAGGTTGGACTATCGAAAAAAGCTGTTCAACGACAAATTGAGTTTGCGCTATTTTGGTATTCTGTCCAATACCACTACAAAAACCAATGACAGTACAACGGCCATATACGATTGGAGGGGTAATAGATTGGTCACGGAAAACAGTTCGGGATCGGAGATCTTTGCGATTCCCACACTAAGGGAGGGACGAAACCTGGGAACGGCCCATCGTATTATCGCCAATCTAGGACTTGCCCAAAATCTAAATCTTAAGGTATCTAATTTTTACCGCTATTCCCGGGAAAAGGGAGAGGATCCCGTTGGTGTTCGGATAACCATAAACGGTGAGGCCATAGATCCCAATACCATACCTTCAAAATTGACACGGAACATCTTTGGTGTGCAATTGGAACAAAAATGGTTCAATGGAAAGTTGACCGCCCTGGCCTTTTATAAAAATTACCGCTACAATGCGGAATCCATTGATATTTTGAGTTCTTCGGCAACCCAATTGCCCGTGCGGGAGGTGAATGCCACTGAGGATGGTTATGGTGTTGCGTTAAAATATCAAGTGTTGGAGTCCCTTTTTGTGAGAGGAAGTTTTGAACGCGCCATACGCATTCCCACGGAAGGTGAAGTATTCGGGAATTTTGCGGCCATCCTGCCCAATTACGAGTTAAGACCGGAAAGTAGCAACAACGTCAATGCAGGCGTAACCTTTGACCAACGCTTGGGTAAAGAAGGATTTGTTACCATTTCGTTGGACGGCTTTATCCGGGACCAAGAAAACTTGATACGTTTGGAACCATTCGGTCCCGAAAACGCCATTTTCCGAAACCAGGCCAAGGTAGATGGTCAGGGGTTTGAGTTTTCCGCCAAGGTTACCCCCGTGCGTAATGTAAACCTTTCTGCCAACCTAACCTATCAAAGCAATCAATTTGCGGAGAACAACAATGCCTCATCACAATCTATCATAGGCATTGAAATACCCAATATTCCCCAATTTTTCTACAATGTGGGGGGCAACTATAAAATAGAGAGGATTTTTCGTTCCCCCAATAGCCTTAGCCTATTTTACACCTACTTTTTTCTGGACAGGTTCAGTATCAACTTGGTCTCGGATTTAGATACGGCCAACCCTGATTTTGTAATTCCGGAGCAGCATGTGCACAACACCGGGATTACCTATGCTTTGGAAGAAACCGGATGGAGCTTTTCGTTGAATGTACAAAACATGTTCAATGCGGAACTGTTCGATAATTTTAGGATACCCAGGCCCGGGTTCAATTATGCTTTTAAAATCAATTATTCACTTTAAATTTTATGGAAATGAAAATTAATAATGTATTTGCATCACCATGGAAGTTAATGGCAATGGTGCTTTTTACCCTTTGCCTTGCTGCTTGTTCCAGTAGCGATGACACTCCCGATGACCCCACGGATGATATGGGTACCGAGGATCCTATGGATGACCCTGTGGACGACCCCGTGGAGGCTCAAAACAAAAGCGAGGGCTTCGTGATAATTGGAACGACCAATAATAACGAATCCACTCTGGTAAAGTACGTGGAAGAGCTCCCTACAGGATCTATAGACCTTTCCGATGGCACTGATTTTCCGGCTTTTGGCCCCACCTCGATCCATGATCATGCCATGTTCCTGCCACGTCCGGATGGCTCCGCCGGTTTTTCCAAGTATGTGGTCAATGCCGATGGCGAACTGGAAGAAGAGGCCATATTGCCCACTATTAGTGCAGGTTCTTTCCGGATGGCCGTCCTGGATTCAGAAAGAGGAGTATTCCATGATCGGGCCACCCCCAATGCCATTTCCATTTTTGACCCTAGGACAATGGAGGTTATCGCCAACATAGACATGAGTAGTGCCCCGGTACCCGGTGATATAGACCAGCGTTACCAACGCTTTTTCTTTCGGGGGGATGATGTCTTTGCGCCAATTCGGGGCGAGGCCGGGGAATCGTTCACTTCCTTGATCGTACATCAGGCCAACGTATCCAGCGGAAGCTATGTAGGTTCTACCGAGCGCGTGGGAGACGGGGAAGGTGATCTTCTCTATCTTAATTCGGGAGGACCCTCCGCAGATGGGCAGGGCAACCTGTATATTTTTGACCAAGGTGTCTTTAGTGTTGGAACAACCGTGCTTCCCCGGATAAACAAAATACCGGCGGGAAGCGGCGAATTCGATTCCTCTTATGTATTTGAGCCAGGTCCTATCCTAAATCCCATGAATTTGGCCCATACTATCAGTGGTTTCGAAATAATAGAGAATAACCAAGCTTTGGCCGTAATTAATGCGGATATTCCTCAGGCAGTGATTGATCTCATTACCGAAATAGGTGGGCTCCAAAATGCCTCTCCAGATCAGATCCAACAACTATTGGGGCTTGTGTTTTCATCGCCCTCCGCGCGTTGGTGCATACTGGATATGGAGGCATTGACCGTAACCCCCATAGAGGGGATACCATCTGTAGGTGTTTTTAATGGTGGCAGTACCTTCAAATACAATGGCAATGTTTATATTCCTGTTAGTACACCAGATGAAAGCGCTTATTATGTATGGGATCCCAGTACCACGAGCGCTACAAAAGCTTTTGACTTCTTAGGGGCCGATATTGCGGGGGTCTTTAATCTGGCAAACAACCGCTAAAACCTGTTTTCCGAGTACCTTCAAGGAAAAATTGCAAAAGCCCTATGCTTTATTAGAGCATAGGGCTTTTTATTTGTCCAAGGTATTGCAAGTGGGGATTCTTACGGAAGAGTTGGGTTTTGGTTGATGTGTTCCAGGTTAAGAATGCATTTCTGGTTTAAGTTTAATTGGGCACTACTGCATAAAGACGTTCCAAATCCCTTTAAAATCCATGTCATTTTATAAAATGAAGCGAAAAACACTATAAAGTAAACTTCATTTACGACTCCTAACCAATTAAAGGGAACTCAACTTAAACAAGATCCTATGGGGCCAATGAAATGGGTGTTGGGCGCAATATGTCTATGTGTGCCAATGTTTGTAATGGCACAGAACACAATAACCGGTGTGGTAAAGGACAAGGCCTTTGACGAGCCCTTGCCCGGGGCCAGTGTAGTCATCAAGGGAACTGCCACCGGTACCACTACCGATTTTGACGGCAACTATGAGATTCAGGCCGCTCTGGGGGATATTCTTTTGTTTTCCTATGTGGGCTTTAAGAGCATAGAAATAGAAGTGGACGGCACTGCCATTGATGTGGCCTTGGAAGAGGATACCGCCCAATTGGACGAGGTAGTCCTTATAGGGTATGGCTCCACCACCAAAAAGGATGCCACTGGCGCCGTAATCGGTGTTACGGAGGAGGAATTGAACAAGGGCTTTATCGCCTCGCCCCAAGACCTTTTAATAGGAAAGGCTGCAGGAGTAAACATTACCACCTCTGGGGGTGCCCCGGGAAGTGGGAGCGAGATCCGCATACGTGGAGGTGCCTCCCTGGACGCGAGCAATGCTCCTCTGATCATTATAGACGATGTTCCCCTGGATAACTCCAACAATCCCGGATCTAGGAATGTTTTTGATTTTATCAATCCTGCGGACATCTCCTCGTTTACCGTACTTAAAGATGCTTCCGCTACCGCTATTTATGGTTCCAGGGCCTCCAATGGGGTTATCATCATTACTACAAAAAAGGGGGTCTCGGGCGATTTAAAGTTCAATTTTGGCACTTCGGCATCGGTAAGTTCGGTAAAGGAGGATTTGGACGTGCTGAGCGCGGGACAGTTTAGGGACATTATCCAACAGCGGTATCCCAATAGGGTATCCGAGCTGGGTAATGCCAGTACGGATTGGCAGGACGAAATCTTTAAAAGTGCGGTGGGTACGGATACGAATTTTAGCGTAAGGGGCGGTATTTGGGGAATACCCTTTAGGGCCTCCGTGGGCCATACGGAACAAGATGGTATTTTACGCACGGAAGCACTGCAACGGACCACTGCCTCGGTAAACCTTTCCCCCAAATTGTTCGATGACAAACTGCGGATCCAGATCAATGCCAGGGGTTCGTATAGCGAAAACAATTTTGCGGATACCAATGCCATCTTCAATGCCATACAGTTTGATCCCACAAGGCCCGTTTTTGATGCGGCCCTTCCAGGTGGTTTCTTTGATTATTACGAACCCAACGGAACTCCTACTGCCAATACCGTGGCCAACCCCTTGGCCCTTTTGTTGCTCCGGGAGAACAGGTCCAACGTAAGGCGATTGGTGGCCAATGCCAAATTTGATTATCAATTTCATTTTTTCCCGGACATTACGGCCACCCTGAACCTTGGGATTGATAAGTCCAATGCGGACGGGGTGGACAATCAACCGGAAACCTTGTCCACGCAGCGGATTACCCAGGGCCTGTTCAGCAATTATGGACAGGACGAGGAGAACAAGCTTTTGGACTTCTACCTAAAATATACCAAGGAACTGGAAAAGTGGAATACACGTTTTGACCTAACGGCGGGCTATTCTTACCAGAATTTTTTTGACAATCAGTTCACCAGCTCCGTTAGGGGAGATGGTATAGGAGGTACCACCATAGACGATATTATCCTTGAGAGCAATCTGCAGTCCTATTTTGGCCGGGCCAATTTGATCTTGGCGGATAAGTACCTCTTCACTTTTACGTATAGGAGGGACGGGTCTTCGCGTTTCGGAGGGGACAACAGATGGGGCAATTTCCCGGCCGCCGCCTTTGCTTGGAACGTGAGCGACGAGAACTTTCTAAAGGATTCCAAAAGCATATCCAACCTAAAATTGCGCCTGGGTTGGGGAGTAACCGGGCAACAGGATGTGATACAGGGGAACGATACCCAACCCTATCTGCCCCAATTTGCGCCCAGTCTTAACGGGGCCTCCGTACAGTTTGGACAGGATGCCAATGGAAATCCCATTTTTGTAAGTTCGTTAAGGGCACAGCCTTTTGATGCCAATATTAAGTGGGAAGAGACCACTACCTATAACATAGGACTGGATTTTGGACTTTTTGACAATGTGCTCAGTGGAGCGGTGGAATTGTATTACCGAGAAACCGAAGATCTTTTAAGTACCGTAAATATCCCTATTGGCAGCAACCTTTCCAACCGTTTGCCTACCAATATCGGGAGTCTTACCAATCAAGGGGTAGAGGTTACCCTGAATGCAAAGATTCTAGATCGGGAAGATCTCACTTGGGACCTGGGATTCAACTATGCCTATAATGAAAATACGGTAGATCAACTGTTCCTTACCGACAATGCAGGGGGCGCGGGCATTCCGGTGGCCGGAACGTTGCTTGTGGGTTTTGGCGGGGATGACGGTGCCCAGTACCATATTATAGACGAACCCACTAGAAGTTACCTGGTCTATGTGCAGGCCTACAATTCGGACGGGCTTCCTATACCGGGAACGGTAGTGGACCTTAATGGGGACGGGTTTATCAACAGCTTGGATAGGCGACCCTTCCAACAGGCGGCCCCCCTGGTAAATTTAGGACTTAACAGCAGGGTGAATTGGAAAAACTGGGACATGAGCTTTTCAATGAGGGCCAGTCTGGGCAATTATAATTACAATGGGATAGAAGTTCAGAACGGGACTTTTGCCAATGTAGATATAGGTCAAGATCTTAGGAATGTTACCAGTGCCACGGTGATAAATGGTTTTGATGATTACATAGACGAGGTAACCTTCTCCGATTTTTTCGTACAGGATGCCTCCTTTCTCCGTTTGGACAATATTAATTTGGGATACACTTTTGGAAATGTCTTTAATGACAGCTCTCGGTTACGGGTATTTTCCACCTTGCAAAATGTCCTGGTGGTCACCGACTATGAGGGACTAGATCCCGAGGTGCCCAATGGCATTGACAGAAATATCTTTCCAAGGCCTTTTATTACCCAACTGGGATTGTCACTTGATTTTTAACAATTAGCACTAGCGCATGAGGAGCAAACACCACTTTATGATCATACTGGCATTTTTGTCGATACTGGTATTTTACGGTTGTACGGACGATCTGGACGCTATTGATACCAATAACCTTAACTCGGAAAATGTTTTTGAGGATGAAGAGAGCTATATTCAATTTCTAGCAAAGTTATACGCCGGGTTGGACCAGACCGGGCAGCAGGCCCCGATAGGCCAACCGGATTTGATCGGATTTACCGAGGGAAGTTCCAGTTATATACGCCTGTGGTGGGCCTTGAACGAATTTCCCGCCGATGAACTGAAATGGCGTTTTAACGACCCCGGACTGCGGGCCATCGTTTTTCAGTCATGGACTTCGGGGAACGACTTTTTTAGTGTTATCTACAGTCGCATATTCTTTCAGATTTCCCAGACCAATGAGTTTCTGAGGCAAACGGCACCTGAGGTTTTGGACGGTAGGGGCGTATCCGAAAACTTGCGATCGCAAATAGACATCTATAGGGCGGAGGCACGGTTTCTAAGGGCCATGGCCTACTATCATACGTTGGAACTCTTTGGAGGTAACGTTCCCTTTGTCACCGAGGAGGACAGTCCCGGGGCCTTTTTTCCGGAACAGACCACCGGCGCCCAACTCTTTGCCTATGTGGAATCCGAACTTTTGGAAATTGAGGGCCAACTTGTAGCGGTAGGACAACATGAGTATGGCAGGGTGGACAAAGGTGCCGCGTGGACCCTTTTGGCAAAGCTTTACCTAAACGCGGAGGTGTTTATTGGGGAAGGCAGATATGGGGACTGCATTACATATTGCAATGAGGTCCTTAACGCCGGGTATGTCCTGGAACCGCAATATGCCGATCTCTTTAAGGCGGACAACAACCGCTCCAACGAAATTATTTTTCCGGTAACCTTTGATGGCGTCAACTCAAGATCTTTTGGGGTAATGTATTCTTTGATAAATGGAACATTGGATAGCAATATCATACAAAGCGATCCGGAGGCCTTTGGGACAAATACGGGAGGTTTTGCCGCCCTTACCGCTAAGGAAACCTTTGTAGATCTTTTTGAGTTTATGGGCGACGATCCGTTCAATGATAGTCCGGATGTCAGGGCATCCTTCTTTTTTAAGGACGGGCACTCCGTGGATATCCCTTCGGAACCCATTGGCAGTTCCTTTCAGGAGGGCTTTGGCTATACCAAATTTAGGAATATAAAACGGGACGGCACCCCTGGACAAAGTAGTGATTTCCCGGATGTGGATTTTCCCTTGTTCAGGTTGGCGGATGTGCATTTGATGTACGCGGAGGCCTTTTTACGGGGAGGTGGGGGATCCGAGTCCGAAGCCCTGGACTTGATAAATGACCTTAGGGAAAGGGCCTATGGCGACACTTCCGGAAATGTGGCTACCTTGGATTTGGATTTTATTATTGACGAACGTGGCAGGGAGCTGGGTTGGGAAGGACACCGGAGGATGGATTTGGTAAGGTTTGGCCGCTTTACCGGGGGCGATTATCTATGGGATTGGAAAGGCGGTGCCCAGAACGGCACTTCGATTAGCGGGCATTTGCGAATCTTTCCCCTGCCTTCTTCCGATATTTCCGTAAACCCTAACTTGACCCAAAACCCAGGATATTAAAACACGAATTACATAGAATTATCATAGAACTCATTTAGACTTTTTGGAACAATGCGAAAATTAAGGATTTTGTGCCCTCTAGAAGGCTTTTTTGAGTTGCATTACCTGTCCCGCTCTGCGGGAGCAGGGCTACGGAAGGAAAAAAAGATAAAAAGCGGGTGCAAAAGAATCATTTTTTAGCTGTTCAAAAAAGTCTAAATGAGTTCATAAAACAAATACAGATGAAACGAGCATTAATAAACCCGCCTGAACCGAACGGGCCGGTTTTAGACATTTTTTCTCAAACTTGTGCCGAGCGTAGTCGAGGTAAGGTAATGTTTATCCCGAATTCTCGGGATTAATGCGAGAGCGTAGCGGTTGCATAGGCTCTAAATTTTATAATTAACTTAAAATCAAATAATTATAAAGATTTAAACGTATGAAAAGGATATATATGAAAGCATTGGTGCTACTTACTGGATTACTGGCCGTTTCCTGTGACCAAGATGATGGAATAAACATTGTCTTGCAGCCCGATCCGGAAGGTATTGAGTTTACAAGTTCCTTGTCCTCCAACTACCTTTTGTCCTCCCTGGCCTCATCGAATATAGCGGAACGGTTGGTCTGGAACCCTATAGATTTTGGAGCCCCTATAGAGGCTACTTTTAGGCTGGAGGCTTCAACGGACCAAGAATCCTTTTCGGAAATGGGCACAAGTTCCGAGAACAATATCGCCATTATAGCGGAGGATTTGTTGGAACTTGCCGCTGAGTTGGGCCTGGACGAGGACGCAGGCACAACGGACGGGGAAGGTAATCCCAATAACAAGGGAACGGTTTATCTCAGGGTAGTGGGCATTTCCGGTAGTAACAATGCCGCCAATGCGGAGCAAGTAGTTTCCGAAGTACTGGCCATGAATATAGAGCTTATTGAGTCCGGGGACGGTCCTCTGGATCCCATTGTTCTGGCCACTTTCGGCGTGGTTGGGGAACAGGTGAACAATTGGGGCGAAACCGCGGATTTGCCGCTGTACAGCAGGGATAGCGGAGTGCTTTTTGCAAGTGTGGACGTGCCGCCCAACAGTCCTTTTAATATTAGGGAAAACAACGATTGGGTTACTAGCTACGCTCCGGACGGGGATACCGCGTTGCAATTAAATGCGTTCGGGGTCTCCTTTAGTGTTCCGGAAGATGGCCCGCATTTGGTACGGTTCGACTTGAATGACCTCACTTATGAAATCGAAAAAAGGGACTCCTGGGGCCTGGTGGGCGAAAACATCAACAACTGGGGCGAGGGCTTTGATATTAGATTGACAGAAGACCCCGATCAACCCGGACTTTGGATAGCCTTAGGTGTGGAAGTGCCTGCGGGCCCGGCCAATTTTAGATTGAACAATGAATGGACCACCACTTTGGCACCCGTTGAGGGTTCGGATTTTCTAGAGTTTAACGTGTTCGGGGCCTATGAACTGGAGGCCGGAATATATAATATTACCTTGGATATAAGGGATGAGGATGCGATAACCGGGGAATTGGAACTTCAATAAGTAGCCTATTTAGGACAAACAAATGATAGTAACGTTTTGAGTTAGTTAAATAGTTCTTGACCGACCTGGCCTTAAAAAAAATGGCCAGGTTTTCTTTTTTTCTTTAAATTGAGAGGCCTCTATTATAAGGGCCTGTTTTGGAATGTATGATTTGCCCCCGAAACACCAGGCCATTTTATAGGCTATTTTCCCTGTTTGCCGGACAGGCGGGAAAAACGGTTCACATATTTAAAAACAGGTGCTAGGTAGGCGACCTGTTTCCAAAGATTTTCGACTAAAACCGTAGATGCGTACAAGGAGTAATAAACCATTTAAGATAGCTCTAGGACTCCTGGGTGCTCTGGTGATCCTTGTGGGGTGCGCCACGGACCGCCCGGTAACCCTGGTTATTGATGAATTACCGAAGTCTACCCCTGTTAATGCCCATCTCTATTGTAGTTCCAGCTTGAATTTCTGGGATCCGGATTCCGAAAAGTTCAAGTTTAAGAAAGGCGAGAATGGCCACTATTACTTGTCCTTAAAGGATTTTAATCTGGACGTGGTCTCCTATTTGATTACCAGGGGTAACTGGTCAACCGTGGAAAGTACGGGCAATGGAGCACCCATACACGTGCGCAAATTAACGGCATCCTATAGCAGGGGGGATACGTTATATGTGCAGGTAAGGGGTTGGAGCGACTTGGACTTGGATCACACGGAGTTGAAGCATATGACCTTAAAGGTTTTGGAGCTTCCGGAAAATAGCCCACCGGGTTCTTCGCTTTTTGTTTCCGGGGATTTCAACGGATGGGTTCCCGGGGATGATCGTTACAAACTACGGGAAAAGTTGGATGGTACTTTTGAGGTTAAGATTCCGGTTAGGGGCGATGAGGTCCAGTATAAGTTTACGCGAGGCAACTGGCTTACATCGGAAAGTATGGCCTTTGGAAGGCCAAGCCCAAATAGAAAATTGGCCTATTCCCGCTTCTCCTCGTATAAAGGGGACAAAATTGAGTACTGGTCCGATCAGTCCTTTGGCCTCTTCAATCCGTACGGGCTGTTTCTATTGCTAACGGCATTTTTGGGCATCTTTCTCATTTTGATCATCATGTCCTTAAAGAATACTAACAGGAGGGCAAACATTTACCTAAGTGTACTAATAGTACTGATCTCCATTTCATTGGGCGCCAGGATTTTGGTCTATGACCGGGATATTTTCTATTACTTCCCTAGATTGGAGATTCTTCCGGACATTGTGTACTTCCTCTACGCCCCCATTTTTTTTATTTACATTGGTAAATTGCTGTATAAGGATTCCCGAACTTATTCCCTTAAAAGGAATTGGTGGTTTTTTGTACCTTTTTTTTTGCAACTAGTACTGTACCTGAAATTTTTTCTGGAGCCCACACATACTTTTATAGACCGGGCGGTAATCCAAGTGGTACACCCTACCATTTATGTGGTGGTCGCCGCTTTTGCATTGCTCTTCAACAGTTATTTCTGGGTAAGGTGCAAGGATATGATAGGCAAATATCTTTTGGCCATAGAGGATTCTTTTTCAGAGGATCAGAACTTGGTCTATCTCAAAAAAGTGATGGCCATAAAGCTTTTGTGCCTTATATTCTGGGCCCTTGCCTTTTTGGTCGGGGGCATGGGATATTTCTTTGGTTGGGATACCAACCGGATGACGCATACCATAATTGATGTATCCTGGGCCATATTCTCCTTAAATGTCTTTGTACTGGGTTATTTTTCCATTAGCCAACCGGAAATCTTTAAGGTGGCCGATCGGGAAGAGCCGCCAGAGCCGTCCAGTTCAAGCATGGACTCCCAGGAGCTTAAGGAGATTTGCGGTACTTTGGAAAAATGCATGAAGGAAGATCGGCTGTATTTGGATCCCCAGTTGAGTCTTCCCGATCTGTCCGGAAAACTGGGTTTTGGCGTACATGTAATTTCCCGGGCCATCAATGAGGGGTTTCAAAAAAACTTTAGGGACTTTGTAAACTCCTATCGGATTGAGGAGTTTATTGTCCGGGCCAAGGACGAAAACTACAAAAACCAAACTTTTTTGGGCATTGCGCTGGATGTAGGCTTCAATTCCAAGTCGTCGTTTAACCGCTCTTTCCGCAAATATACGGGACAGACCCCTAGGGAGTATTTTAAGAACGACTAAAAGAAGGTTGCTATCCGGAGCACAAAATGCTCCTTTCCCTGCAAGGGGAAGGAACAGGTGCCAACGGCATTTGATGTAAAAACTTTGTAAGGCAAAAAAAGGTCATATTATAATCTGAACCGATTGCTCCGGAATACTTTGATAGCTTTAGCCATGGATTTTTTAAGCAAAAATGGATTTTGAAATGCCGTATTGCAAAGTAAGACCCGGAAGCACATCTGTAGCATTGCTTCTTGGGGCCATGTTTTTGGCAATTATGGCATGCAGACCAGAGATTCCAAAGGAAACGCCAATGGATGACTCCGCCAGGTTGGGGCAAGTGCCCCAATGGAGCAAGGAGACCATTTGGTATCAAATCTATGTGGAACGTTTTCGCAACGGGGACCCGACCAACGATCCAAGACCGGAGGACATCGTGGAGGGATATCCCGGTTTTGTGCCCAAAAGTTGGGCCATTACCCCTTGGGGGCACGATTGGTATAAGGAGGATCCCTATTTTGAGGAAGCCCGGGGCAAGCTGGACTTGGCCGGGGACAAGATGGGGCACTTCAATCAAATGTCCCGCTTACGAAGATATGGTGGCGATTTACAGGGAGTGCTGGACAAGGTGGATTATCTGGACTCCCTGGGCATCAATGCCGTTTATTTTAATCCCTTGAACGATGCCCCTACGGATCATAAATTCGATGCCCGCAACTGGCGGCACATAGACCGTAACTTTGGGCCGGACCCGGAAGGGGATATTCGCCTTATGGCAAAGGAAACACCGGATGATCCAACCACTTGGGTTATGACCGGCGCGGACTCCCTGTTCCTAAAAGTGGTGGATAAGTTGCATAAAAAGGGCATCAGGGTAATCATGGACTACTCATGGAACCATACCGGCGTAAGTTTCTGGGCCTGGAAGGATCTGGTAAGGAACCAGCAGGAATCCAAATACAAGGATTGGTATTGGGTAGAACAGTTTGATGACCCAAATACTACTGAGAACGAGTTTGAATACCACGGATGGTTCGGGGTAAAGGACCTGGTACAGATCAAGGAAACGGAATATGTGGAACATAAAGGGGGATCCTACATTTTTGACGGGAATCTGGCCAGCGGAACGGTAAAGCAACACATGTTCAATGTAGCCAAGAAATGGCTGGATCCCAATGGGGACGGGAACCCTTCGGATGGGATAGATGGGTTTCGGTTGGACGTATGTGCGGAACTGCCCTTGGGCTTTTGGAGGGAGTTTAGAAAGGCGGTCCGCGGAGTAAACCCTGAGGCCTATCTGGTAGGGGAGACCTGGTTTGAGGTATATCCCAACAGCATGATGGATCCCGAGCCCATGCTCCGGGGCGATGTTTTTGATGCGGTCATGAACTACCGTTGGTTCAAGGCGGCAAGGGAACTGGTCACCGGGCAGATTGGATCCCGGGCCTTCGCGGATTCCATAGCGCGTATTACGGATAATTTGGCATTGGATCACAATTTTGCCATGATGAACGTGGCGGCCAGCCATGATACGCCCAGGCTCACGACCTCGTTGTACAATAGGGATGCCAGGTACAAATATCAGGTGTCCCCCACGGAGGAAGTAGACTATAAGATAGACAGCCCCGATGCTGAGGCCTTGCAAAGCACAAAATTGTTTTTGGCCCACCAGTTTACCTATGTGGGCGCACCCCAGATTTGGGCCGGGGACGAAATGGGCATGTGGGGTGCCGATATGGGGGATACGCGCAAACCCCTCATTTGGCCGGACTATGATTTTGAACCGGAGTCGGTTCATCCCGTTGGGCGAAAAAGAGAACCGGACCCAGTGGTCTTTAACCAAGAGCTGTTCCAATATTATCGCAAACTTATCGCTTTGCGAAAAGCGCATCCCGTTTTAAATACCGGAAGAATACAGTTCTTGGAGCTGGATGGGATGCCGGATGTAGTGGCTTACAAAAGGTTTTTGGACGATGAGGCCATACTGGTTATCCTGAACCTCGCCACGGAACCTAGGAGCGTTCCCATGGAATCCCAATTTAGGGGAAAGGATTATTTGGGCAACGCCAAGATGGTTAAAAAGGAGGACAGGAAGATAGCCCAACTACCTGCGAGATCTGCGGCCCTGTTCTCAAATCAATATTTAGATAAATGATGTTAAGGAAAATTGCCCCTTTACTTGCCCTGGGCCTATGGTATGCTGGGGCACAAAGTCAGCAAGAGGCTTGGTCGCCAAAGGATCGCAATTGGTATATCGAGATGCTGTTCCCGGAAGGGAAGACCAAGGCCTTGGTACTCAGTTTTGACGATGGCCCTGTTGAGGATAGGAAAATGGTGGAATTATTGAACAAGTACGACCTTAAGGGGACTTTTCATCTAAATTCGGGAAGATTGGGAAAGGAGAGCGTAATCGCCCCGGAAGAGGTAATGACCCTGTACAAAGGGCATGAGGTCTCCGTGCACAGTTACAATCACCTGGGAATGAACAACGTGCCCAATATTGATATGTTCTATGAAGTAGGGGAGGACCGTAGAACCCTGGAACAGTTATCCGGACAGTTGGTGCGGGGAATGGCCTATCCGTTCGGCACCCATGATCCAAGAACTTTCACCACCTTACGGGATTTAGGTATAGAATATGCCCGCACTGTTGAAGATACTTTTGGTTTTGGCATCCCCGATGATTTTATGTTGTGGCACCCAACCGTCCATTTGTTTGCAAAGGCGGGATATATGGGAAATCCTCCAGAAAAAGATGAAGAGGAATTCAAAAGATTTGATGCCCTCACTAAGGATTTTTTACAAAGGCAAGAGGTATCCCTGTATTATGTTTGGGGGCATAGTTGGGAGTACAAGGATAAGTGGAGCAGGGTAGAGGCCTTTTTTAAAGAAGTGGCCCGTAAAAAGGATATCTTTTATACCACCCATATTACCTTGGTAGATTATATAAAGGCCTATCGGCAGCTTAAAATCTCGGTGGATAAGACTCGCTTCCTGAACAAAAGTGCCACGGAAGTCTTTCTTAGGGCAACCAATTATTCGGATGTAGATCATCCTATTGTGAAGAAGATACGGATTCCGGCGGGGGAAAGTGTAGCCTTGGATTGATGGATATGTCCAGGTTTACGGAGAGAGGATAAACAATAATCATAGTATTCCGATGGATTATATAGGGTATAATAAAAATTTACAAAGCATTAAATGATAACCACGATAAGGACATGTATATCCGCTTTGGCCCTAATATTGGTCTTTTTGGCCTGCAAGAACCAGCGGGAAAGTTCACAGGGAAAGGACTTTACGTCCAAGGTGGATGCCAATACGGCGGCCAGACAATCTTTCCAATACGCTTTTTTTGATAGGGAAAAGAGCCCCATACCCCATCGTTTTCAGATATTACCTGCGGGTGAAGTGGTTCCCAGGGGCTGGTTGCTAAATCTTATGGAGCAGGACCTAGAATCCGGTTTTGTTGGGGAACTGGACAATTTGGCCCCGGACATTATGAAAGGGGACGATCTTTTTAATACCACCCGAAGAAAAGATCCCAAGGCTATTCCGGATGTGGGCGACCAGGTACTCACCGGTGCGGACTGGGAGATTTCCATGCAGTGGTGGTCCGGGGAGAGCTTGGGCGTATGGTGGGACGGTTATGTGCGTACGGCCTATCTCACGGATAACGAAGCGGCCAAAAAAAAGAGCCGGGAAATCGTGGCATATTTAATGACTACCATGGACAGTGACGGCTACTTTGGCATCTATGGCCCCAACCTGCGCTATCAACATAGCGGATCCAATGGGGAATTATGGACAAAGACCACAGTGCTTCGGATGCTGATCGGGTATTATGAACATACCAAAGACCAGAAGGTTCTGGATTTTGTGGAGAAAGTCATGGCCGAGACCATGGATAATTATAATAAGGGCGCAAAGAGTCCTTTTAACGTAAAGGTGGATTATGGTGGCGTAACGCATGGCCTCATGATGACGGACGTCTGTGAAATGTTATATCGAATAACGGGCCATAAGAAGTACGATGACTATGCCGTATTTCTGTATGAGGATTTTTCCGAGTACCCCATAAACCGGGCGTTCAATGATGCTTGTTATGGCTATCTTATGGAAAAGGACTCCCTTTTTGAGAGCCACTCTGCCCATACCTATGAGCATTTACGCTCGGTACTACAGACCTATTATGCCACAGGCTACCCAGAAATGAAGGAGGCCTATGAAAGTGCCATGAACAAACTATCCTATTGTATACTGCCCAGTGGCGCTGGCTTTGGCAATGAATGGTTGGACAAACAAAAAGCTAAACCAAGTACCACGGGCGCCGAGGTTTGTGGTATGAACGAGTTGAAGGATTTTTTCTTGTCCGCCCTTCAAAAAACAGGGGATGCCTCTTTCGGCGATGCCGCCGAGAAAATCACTTTTAACGCCCTCCTGGGCGCAAGGAACAAGAACGGTTCGGGCATAACGTATTGTAAAACGGACAACTGCCATATCCTGGACCGAAAGGCGCCCCAATACAATTTTGAAGAGGATGACCCGCGTTACAAGTACTCGCCCACCCATGCGGATGCCGCCGTTTGTTGCAACCCTAGCTATGCCAGGTATTTTCCGTACTACGTGGGTAGTATGTGGATGAAAACCCAGGACGGTCTAGCCGCGGTGCTGTATGGGCCGTCGGAAGTGAAGACCTCCATTGGGGAAACGGAGGTCGCCATCCAACAAATTACCGATTATCCCTTAAAGGATGAGATCCAATTTAAAATATCCGTTTCCGGGGCAAGGGAGTTCCCGCTCTATTTTAGGAAGCCGCAATGGACCAAGTCCATTAGCTTTCAGGGAGGGGATGCCGTTTTTGAGGATGGGTACTATAAAATTTCCAGGATATGGGAGGACGGGGATGTTGTAAAGCTTACGTTCAATAACGATATCCAAATAAAGGAGTACCACAATGGCGAAGTGTATGCCCAAAAGGGAGCTTTGGTCTATGGATATGATATTCCTCATAAAACGGAATCCGTAAAGGAGTATCCGGTAAATGGATTTCAGGATTATTATGTCTTCCCTACTACGGAAAGCCATAAAAACCTGGGCATACCCGTATCCGAACATCGGGAGGCCAATTTTCAGTTCGTTCAAGGCAATGCCGGGTGGGTTTCCTGGTATGATAACAATATACATCTGGCAGGTGAGATCCAGGACGCCAAGACGGGCCAGAGGAAAAAGGTAAAATTGGTTCCCATGGGCAAGACCGTCCTTCGGAGAATCACTTTTCCCGTCAATTAAAAAGTAGAAATGGAGCGGTATTTTTTTACAATAGCTTTTCTTTTGGTAGCAACCGGTACTTGGGCACAAGCATATACCTGGCCAAAAGCGGCACCGGCAACGGTGGGTATGTCCGAGGCACGCCTATCACGGCTTGACCGAATGTTGGAAAATGCGGTGAAGGAAAACCAAATCCCAGGTGCGGTGGCCCTGATCGCCAGAAAGGGAAAACTGGTTTATCTCAAATCCCTTGGGCACTCCAATGATTCAGGGGAACCCTTGAAGACCTCGGACATCTTCAGGATGGCTTCACAGACCAAGGCCGTTACGGCTACCGCTGTAATGATGTTATGGGAAGAAGGACATTTTTCCCTCGACGATCCCATTTCGAAATGGATTCCGGAATTTCAGAATCCAGGGATACTGGACTCGCTTTATGTGGATGGATCCTACACTACCAGCCCCGCCAATAAGGAGATTACCATTAGGCATTTAATTACACATACTTCGGGAATGGGATACGGGGTTATCGATGCTGATGAACGTTTCGGAAGAATGTATCAGGGTGCCGGGGCAACCGAGCTTTTTACCACTGAGGATATCACTATAAAAGAGAGTGTTGAAAAAATGGCCTCCTTGCCGTTGCACCACCACCCCGGCGATAAGTTTACCTATAGCGTGGGTCTCGATGTCTTGGGCTACTTTATTGAAATCATTTCTGGGATGCCCCTTGATGATTTTTTTAGGACCAGAATCTTTGAGCCGTTGGGGATGGAGGATACGCATTTTTATCTGCCCGAGAATAAAACTTCCAGATTAGTTCAGGTGCAGACCAAGGAAAACGGGCAGTGGAAACCTTTGGATGGCGGGTTTTATGACGTGGATTATCCCAAAAAGGGAGCTCAAACTTTCTTTTCAGGGGGTGCGGGCCTGTCGGGAACGGCCGAGGACTATGCGAAATTTCTACAGATGTACCTCAATATGGGCGAGTTTAATGGAAAAAGGATTTTAAGCCGGAAAACCGTGGAATTGATTATGGCCAACCAGTTCGAGCATTTATGGCCCAACGATGGTAAATTCTATGGACTGGCCTTCAGTATTGTCAATGAAGAGGGAAAGTCGATTGGGGGTCTGGGTAGCGAGGGCACTTTTGATTGGGGCGGATATTTCAACACCAAATACTTCGCCGATCCCAGCGAAGGCCTTATCGGAATTTTGATGAAACAGACATACGATATTGGCCCGGATCCCACGACCGAAAAATTTATGAGACTGGTTTTTCAAGCCATTGACGATTAAAACGACATTAATTATGAAAGGAAGTCCAATAGTTTACACGCTTCTGCTGGCCTCAATGGGGGCCTTGGGGTTGCAATGCACCTCGGTAAAACAGGAGAACGGCATAAAAAATTATGGCAAGTTAGAAAAAGCCAAGATTACGGAGATTGACCCGGAGGGTTGGATAGCGGAATTCCTCACCAGGCAGAAAAGTGGCCTTAGCGGTAATATAGCCAACTCAGGATATCCCTACAACACCTGTCATTGGGCCTGCCCTAAGATGGAGGGGTCCACTAAAGCCTGGTGGCCCTATGAGCAAACCTCCTATTATTTGGACGGAATCAATCGATTGGGGCTTTTGCTCGGGGATAGTGAGCTTCTTGGGATTGTGGAAAAAAATACAGAATACGTAGAAGCAAATGTAGATTCCACCGGGCGATTTGGAACAAATCTACAGGATAGGTGGTGGCGTTGGCCCTACGCAAGCTTCAACAGAATTTACATGACCAACTATGAAACCTCGGGAGATACGGAAATAATCTCCCTTTTGGCCGACCATTACAAAACTTTTGGGCATGAGGACTTCTGTGATGATTTAGAGCTTGCAAACGTTGAACAGCTCTGTTGGCTTTATGAAAAGACAGGGGACGAAACGTTTATAAAAATGGGCGAAGATGCCTATGCGCGTTTCAAGTCCGATGTTACATACAGAAACAGATTGGACAGTGATATTCAGTTTGCGGCGGATCGGGTACCGGACCACCATGGGGTAGTGTATTTGGAACTGGTGAAAATTCCGGCACTGCTATATAAGTATACCGGGAATGAAAATTACTTGGAAGAGTCCCTAAACGGGATCAAAAAAATGGAGCTACATCATATGCTGGTTTCGGGACTACCAAGCACTACCGAGCATTTTGACGGGATTTCCGAGGTGGCTGGCCATGAAACCTGCAATACGGCCGTTTTTCCCCATACCTATGGATACCTGATGCGAATATCCGGGGAATCTTGGTTAGGAGATCGAATAGAAAGAGCGGTTTTCAATGCCGGTATGGGTGCTGTGACCAAGGATTTTAAGGCACATCAATATTTTTCGGCACCCAATCAGGTTTTGGCAACAACAGATTCCAATCCCTTTGGACATCATCCCACAAGAATGGCGTATGCTCCGGGGCATGATGTAGAATGTTGTACGGGCAATGTAAACCGGTTTATGCCCTATTATGTGGAACAAATGTGGGCAAAATCCAAGGACAATGGGCTGGTGGCCGCGCTCTATGGACCTTCCGTAATTTCAACCAAAGTGGGAAAGGACAATAGGGAAGTGACCATTAAGGAGATTACCGGGTATCCATTTTCAGAGCGTATAACATTTGAAATTTCAATGGACCACGATGAGGCAAATTTTCCGTTTTCCATGAGGATTCCCCAGTGGGCACAGGTCGCTAAAGTAACGATCAATGGGGCAGAAATTGAAGGCGAAGTACCTGCCGGGACTTTTTTTAGACTGGAAAGGAGTTTCAAGTCCGGTGACATCATTGAATTGGAGCTTCCCATGGAAATCAGAACCAGCACATGGCCAAATAACGGACTTGCGGTAGAAAGAGGTCCCCTGGTCTTTAGTCTTACCCTGTCCGCTAAAAAAGATACCATCGCCAACTATGAAAGATCCACAGAGAGCTTTCCGGCTTATACTATGGTACCTACCACGGAATGGCGCTATGGGCTTAGGAATGGCAATTTGGATTTTGAATTGGTTCAAAATGAAAATAAAGGATACCCTTGGGATAGGTCCAATTCGCCCCTAAAGATCAAGGTCAAGGGATTTAAGGCCAAAGGTTGGGACCTTCATACCTATTTTGACGAGCGTGTTGACAAGGAGATCACCACAACGCCAAGCTTTCCGGATAAAATCGATTTAGAGGATACGCCCAATGAATTGGAATTGGTCCCCTATGGTGCAACCACTTTAAGGCTAACTGTTTTTCCAACAATGTAATCTCATCTAAATGGTTTGCTGTCAAAAGGAAATTTTAATATGAATAATATCCACACATTAAAAGAAGGCTTTGAATAACCCAAATGGCAAAGGAGTTCGAGGCCAGAGACCGAGCGAAGCGACCGATGAATACCCGGAAAACAAAAAGATCATGAAAAAATTTTCAAGCGCAGTTAACTCAGGGTGTACGACAAATTTCCGGTTTTGGGCATAAACTCTCTTTTTTTGGACTTCTTTTCCATGAAAAGACCCCACCCAGCCTCCCCGCCTTTGGCGGGAGGAGTTTACCTCCTTCGGAGGGATTAAGGGAGGTCAAATATCAGGCTACGGAAATTTGTCGTACACCGGTTAACTTGCTGTTAATGAGCATTTAAAATCTCTAATAACGAAGACCGAGCAGAGCGACCGATGAACACTTAAGCAATAAAATTGAGTGAATAAATCCAAAGCCATTTGGAGAAAATGTAGGAAAAATCGAAGTTATTCAAAGCCTTCTAAAATCAAGAATTCAATTAGTTATGGAACACAAAATAGGGATGACCGTTAGTGGTGTAATAAAAGGTATTGTGGTACTACTTTCTTTACTCTGTATGAGTTGTGGGGAAACTACGGAAGTAGATGTGGTAAAGGCAAACGTAAAGTTCCACTTGGCGGAAAGAATATCCCAAACAAAACCAAAAGGTTGGATAGCGGAATTCTTGGCCATTCAGAAGCAAGGTTTAACGGGGAATATTGAGGAGGCCGGATATCCATTTGACACAAAAATGTGGATGGAAAGGATCGAATTGGATGAAACCACACAATTGGAAAGGGATAGGAGCCCGGGATTTAATGAATATGAAGAGGATCCAGGCGTGTTTTGGTGGCCTTATGAACAGACTGGATATTATCTGGATGGGGCTATAAAAGCGGGGTATTTGATACAGGATGATTTTTTGATTGACCGAGTGAAGGAGCAAATAGCACATTTGATGGCAAACCCCATGGAAAATGGTAGGCTTGCGCCAGCCAAATTGATCGGTAGATGGAATAAATGGCCTTACACCGGAATGTTCAGGGCATTTGTGACCGAGTATGAAGAATCCAAAGATCCAAGAATAATCGAGGCCATGCACAAGCATTACTTGAGTTACAGTGCGGAAGATTTTCAAGATGAACTGGACTTGGCGAACGTTGAGCATTTATGCTGGCTTTTTGAAAAAACAAAGGACAGCACCTTGTTGAACATGGCCGAATTGTCCTATAAACTATTTAAATCCGATATAAAAAATAGGAGAAGAACAGAAAATGATGATATCGTATTTGCATCGGACAGAATTCCAGATCAGCATGGTGTAGTGTATTATGAGCTTGTGAAGATACCTGCCATATTGTACGTAGCAACCGGGAAAAAAGAATACCTACAAGAATCTGAACACGGTATAGAGAAGATACATGACAATTTTATGCTTCCGTCCGGACATCCGAGCACTACGGAACACTTTAAGCCGGTTTCTGAAAGAGCCGGTCATGAGACGTGTAACTATTCCACCCTACCGTACGCGTATGGGTATATGTTGAGAACTACCGGGGATCCCGTTTGGGCCGATAGAATTGAAAAATCCGCATTCAATGCCGCTTTAGGGGCCATAACAAAAGATTTTAAGGCCCATCAGTATTTTTCATCTCCCAATCAAATGATCGCCACGCACGATTCTAGCCATTTTGGATATTATCCGGAATTTACGGCCTACGACCCGGGAAAACCGGTGGCATGTTGCACAGGGAACATAAACCGTTTTATGCCATACTACGCCATGCAATTGTGGATGAAAACAAATACGAACGGGGTAGCCCTTGCACTGTATGGGCCTTCGGAATTTGTGACCGCCGTTGGTAGCCAAAAGGTAAATGTCCACTTTAGTGAAAAAACGGATTATCCGTTTGATGAAAAGATTACAATCGAGGTAAATCCTGATCGGAGGGTTAGGTTTGGACTACGTTTAAGAATCCCCTCTTGGTGTTCCGACCCTTCTATTGAAGTTAATGGGGAAGTAGTTGATGGTGTAGTGCCAGGTTCCTTTTTTGAGTTGAACAGAACCTTTGATAAAGGAGATGTGGTGCAACTTAATTTTCCCATGGAAATTGAAATTAAAAAATGGCCTTTTGGAGCTTTTTCAGTAGAGCGGGGTCCATTGGTCTACAGCTTGCCGATAGCGCATTCGGTTAAAATCGAAAAGGATTATGACAAAGGATCCGAAGCGTTCCCGGCAATGTCGCTTTCACCTGTTTCGGACTGGCAGTACTTGCCGGATGTTTCTAGATTAGATGATATTCAAGTAGTCAAATCGGAGGTTCATGGATATCCTTGGACTTTACAAAATACCCCGATCAAATTGAAGCTTTGGGCGAACAAAATAGAAAACTGGAATCTGAAAGAAGTGATAACGGAAGACGGGGAAAAGACAGTTTTGCAAACCCCTGAATTTCCGGATAGTTTGATGTTGGCAGAAAAGAGAGAGTTGATCGAACTTGTACCTTATGGCACTACCCTTCTAAGGGTTACGGCATTCCCTGATAGTAAATAGGGTGTTATGGGCAAATTGGAAAGAACCCGTTCTATGGTCCCCGCACGTTAAGACTGCCCATTTTTTCGAAGATTTCAAAGAAGTAATCCATTTATGAAAAAGCAAACAGAAAACGGTAAGAAAAATAATTTCACCCTGATCTTCGTAAGTGCCATTGCCGCCTTGGGCGGTTTTCTATTTGGTTATGATACAGGTGTTATCAATGGCACCCAATTCTTTTTCAGCAAGTTTTTTGAATTGAGTCCAGCCACAAAAGGTTGGGTGGTGGGCAGTGCCCTGCTAGGCTGTTTTGCCGGGGCTCTGGTTTCCGGACCTTTGAGCAGGATGTACGGCAGAAAAGTATCGCTGATCTTGTCCGCGTTACTTTTTACCATTTCCGCGTGGGGCTCGGGGCTTCCCTCATTTTTACCACAGGCGGTGCCAATGCTGGTGGTATTCCGGATAATCGGTGGCCTTGGGATAGGGATAGCCTCTATGAACGCTCCCATGTACATCGCCGAGCTTTCTCCGGCCAATATCCGTGGTAAAATGGTCACCTTGTACCAAATGGCCGTTGTTCTCGGATTTTTTATCGTGTTCCTGGTTACCTACCAAATTGGTGCCGACAAAACCGAAGCCCATAATATAGCCCAAGGTTGGCGGATCATGTTCTGGTCGGAACTGGTGCCCTGCATCCTCTTTTTAATACTGCTTTTCTTTGTTCCTAAGAGCCCTCGATGGCTTTTGATGAAAAAAAAGGAAGAAGCCTCTATAAAGGTTTTGGCAAAAATACACGGTCTCCAAAATGCCAAGGTTACGGCTGCAGAAATCAAGGAATCCCTAAAGGAGAACAAGGCCCTAAAATTCCGCCATATTTGGGGCAAGAGTATTCTGCCCATTATTGGTATCGGCGTCGCTTTCTCTTTTTTACAGCAGTTTACGGGAATAAATGCGGTACTCTACTATGGGTCGGATATTTTTGAAAAAGCCCTTGGGTTTGGCCAGGAAGATGTATTGGCACAGCAGATATTGTTGGCCGGTGTAAATGTATTGTTCACAGTTGTGGCCATGGCCACTGTGGATAAATGGGGAAGAAAACCATTAGTCATCTACGGGTCTTTCGGGATGCTTTTGGGATTTGCCCTCTTGGGCATTACCATTATGACGGACACCGTAGGGCTTCTTTCATTGATCGGGATATTGTTGTTCGTTGGGGCCTTTGCCATGTCCATGGGGCCCGTGGTATGGGTGATTCTTTCGGAGATGTTCCCCAATAACATTCGGGCCATAGGCATGTCCATTGCCGTAGCTGCCCAATGGGCCGCCAATTATCTGGTTTCCCAGAGTTTTCCCATAATCGCGGAGAGCAAATTGAATACGGAGGGGATTTGGAACGGTGCCTTACCTTATTTCCTGTTTATGTTCTTTATTGTTTTGATAATTTGGTTTATGAAAAAGCGGATGCCGGAGACCAAGGGAAAGACCTTGGAGGAAATAGAAAGTATTTGGATCGGTCGATATGGAAAATATGACGAGGAGAAAACGTAATTTAGCGGTAAAATCAGCTCTATGAAAATCGTAAATGCCGAAGTTATTATTTGTTCGCCCGGAAGAAATTTTGTCACCCTTAAAATAGAGACGGATCAGGGTATCTATGGTCTTGGTGATGCTACTTTGAACGGACGGGAACTTGCGGTGGCCACCTACTTAAAGGAGCATCTGATTCCCTGTATTCTAGATCGAGATCCCTTTGATACCGAGGATATCTGGCAATACCTCTACCGTGGGGTGTATTGGCGAAGAGGCGCCGTAAATATGACCGCGATTGGGGCAATCGATATGGCTTTGTGGGACATTAAGGGAAAGGCCCTAGGAGTGCCCGTCCACGCCCTGATCGGGGGCAAAAGCAGGCATAAATTATTGACCTATACCCACGCACAGGGCAAGGATAGAGCCGAGACCTTGGAAAAAATATCGGAAACCATAAGCAAGGGATTCAAGGCCGTACGGGTACAGTCCGGCGTACCGGGAATTGAAAAGATGTATGGCATTGCCAAGGGTGTGGGGTCTTATGAACCGGCTTCCCAGGGAAAAAGGCCCGATGAGGAACAGTGGAGTACCGAAAAATACCTCAATTATCTGCCCGGGCTCTTTAATGAGGTTCGCAAGGAATTCGGTGAAGAGCTACATCTCCTGCACGATGCCCATCACCGGTTAACGCCCATTGAGGCCGCTAAGTTGGGGAAAAGCCTGGAACCGTATCATTTGTTCTGGTTGGAGGATACCGTTCCTGCGGAACACCAACAGAATTTTGAATGGATACGGAAGCATACCACAACGCCATTGGCGGTGGGCGAGGTTTTTAACACCATTTATGATTGTCAGCATCTGATTACCCAACAGCTTATCGACTATATCCGTATGACGGTGGCCCATGGCGGCGGTCTAACCCCCATGTTAAAAATTGCCCATCTGGCGGAACTCTACGGTGTGCGTACGGGATGCCATGGCCCCTCGGATCTTTCGCCCGTAAATTTGGCGGCCTGTCTCCATTTTGGGACGGCCATCAACAATTTCGGTATCCAGGAATATATGGGCTATGATCCGGTAACTATGGAAGTGTTCCAATTGGAACACCTATTTGAGGACGGATATTTCTATCCGAGCGAAACCCCGGGGCTAGGCGTGGATATGGATTTGGAAAAGGCAGGGAAATATCCCTATAAACAGGCATTCCTCCCGGTAAACCGATTGGAGGACGGAACAATATATCATTGGTGATATTTAAAGGTAAAAAGTAGCTACTAATAATTCTTGGTTCATATAGAATAGACGTAATGAATGTACGAAAGTTTGAATTTTGGGATTGGCGGGGCGCAGAAATAACGAACAAAAGGCCGGAAGTGCGGTGCGCAGCACAACGCATGAAGGCCTGGGAGTGAGAGGTGCGCAGCAATTTCCTTGGCCCGCCTTGATTTTTTGTTTCGTTTTTCATCAAGGAAAAATGAAAAAGAAACCTCTAAAGAGCACAAATTTTGTCGAGCTATTTAGGGTTTTTCTGGGGTACATTTATGCCAATTATGAGAAATAAAAAAACTGATTTGGTTTTTCCAAGCCCCTCTAGTTGTTTTAAGGACCATATTATTAATTGTAATAATGATTTTTAATTAAATGAAAAGGTTTAAAGATAAATTTCTAGTAGTTACCGGAGCCTCCAAAACAGGAGGTGTTGGGGCCAGTGTGGCCAAACTTTTTGTGGAGGAAGGGGCAAGGGTCCTTATGTTGGATATGGATGCAGAAAGTGGAGCAGAACTGCAAGAGCAACTGGGGAACGGCACCCTTTTCCTAAAGTGCGATGTAAGCTCCGAGGAGTCCGTGGCTACCTGTGTGGAAAAAGGGATTCAAAAATTTGGAGGAGTGGACTATTTGGTCAATAATGCGGCTATTTTGGGGTATACCGCGGTACATGAAACTTCACTGGAAGAATGGAACCGGATTATGAACGTGAATGTCACCGGACAGTTTCTTTGTGCAAAACACGTTATCCCGAGTATGCTAAAAAGGGGCAAAGGGGCCATTGTGAACGTGGCCAGTGCCCAATCTTTTATGAGCCAAAAAAAAGTAGCGCCCTATGTTACCTCCAAAACCGCCATTTTAGGATTGACCCGGAGTATGGCGGTAGATTATACGCCCAAAATTCGATGTAATGCCGTATGCCCCAGTACCATAGATACCCCCATGTTACACTGGGCCCTGGAACAATCTCCTGATCCGGATGCGGTCATGCAAGAGTGTTTGGACATGCACCTCCTGAAGCGCATTGCCCGACCCGAGGAGATTGCCTCTTTGATCGCGTTCCTTTGTAGTGACGATGCCGCCAATATTACGGGACAATCGTTCAGAAGTGATGGGGGCATAGGACTATTGATCGAAGGAAGCAAACAGGACACCTAATGTCAATGGATTTGTACAGGGTAAAAATGAAAACATGCAAATAAGGGAGCATACGGTAAAAGGAATTGATCTTGTTGATGTCCTAGACGCCCAAGACCAACTGTTATTACGAGTAGCACCGGGTTTTGGAGCCAAGGTTATGGAACTTAATCTGCCTGTAAAAGGAAATATAGAACCCATTCTTTGGAAGGTCAATTTTGAGGAGCTCCATACCAATGAATTCGGAAAAAATGATATCCTTTTTCCGTTTCCCAACCGCGTGGAGGATGGCCAGTATGAATATCAGGGAAATCGATATGATTTTCCCATCAACGAAAAGGAATACAACAATAGCATTCATGGTTTTGTCCGGGAGAGGGAATTTCACCTAAAGCAGCAAGAAAGCGGGTCGAATGAGGTAAGAATTACATTTGAATACCAGTATAAAGGCGAACTGTACTATCCTTTTCCCTTTCACCTTGAAGTAGGTTATACACTGCGGCCCGGGGTTTTTCAAATTTCATTTACCATAACCAATATTGGGAATACCACTTTTCCTTACGGATTAGGATGGCACCCCTACTTTGTTCAGGAGGAAAGTGGGGATACCAAGGTACAGCTGCCGGATTCTACGGAACATATGGCCGGGGAAAGGTATTTGCCCATTGGAAAAGTCAGTACTTGGAATAAGAGGATGTTTAGACCAGGGGATTCCTTGTATAATGTAACCTTGGAATTGGAAGACAGCAGCCCAAGCTACGTATTTTGTTCTGGTCGCAGGGGAGTGAGAATTATCCCCTCCGCCGATTTTGGGTTTTTGCAGATTTATACCCCGCCACAAAAAAACGTTATTGCCTTGGAGCCCATGACCTGTGGGATAAACGCCTTTAATACCGGTATTGGGCTAAGGGAGCTCGGAGCAGGGGATAGCTTTGATGCGTATGTGGCCATTAACTTGGTTTAGCAAGTTGTATGGTGTGGGGTGCCTTGTAGCGATTGATAAAAGTGTACTTTAAAGGGAAAACCGTACCGGATAGGTACGGTAACTTGTAGAACTCCTTTTTTGTTCCTACTATAAACAAGGGTCTTGCATCCTACAACTTTATTTTCTTGAACTCAGGACAAGTTCTTTATCCTATTGGCGAAAAACAAAAAACCTAATCCGCCCAGAACAACAAGGATGCCAGCTACCAGCAAACCTTTGTAAGGATTCTTAAGAAGGGTCATAAATACGACAAAGGCACCTATGAAATTGATAAGGCCCACGACCAAGCGGGTCGCTAAAATGGATTTGTCGATTTTATATTTGGTGCGCAATACGGAAAAGGAAAACATGAGTTCAAAAAGGCCGTAGACCATCAGAAAAAAGGTGACAAACTTTAAAAAACCTTCCAGGCTATGGGCCATTGTACCTATGACTACGGCAAACGCTATCATACCTAAACCTTGCAATAAATGGAAATTTTTCGCAATGTTATGATGTTTATTGGCCTGGGAAAAAAGGAGGGCGAATATACCTCCGACAAAAAAACTTAGGGGAACGGCTATTTTTGCGATATGGCCTCCGATGGTTTCTGAAAGGAGCATAATTACTCCTGCTAAGAACATGGATAGTCCGCTAAGGGATAAATAATTGGTCTTGTTCATAAGAATGTTTTAAAAGGATTAGTGTTTTAAATTTTTTCTCCGTCCACCCAACGCTGCATCATTACCCGTTGTGCGGGTGTTTGTTGTGTTCCTCCCGCTAGGATGTCCAAGAATTTGTCCCAAAGGGTTTTCTTTTGGGAAGCCTCTTTTTTGAGTTGTTCATAAGCGCGCATGTATTCCTCCGTGTACCGTTGTGCTTCCTGGTTTGTATAGACCAAAGGGATGTGCTTAAGGATACTATCATTAAGTTGATCCACTTCTTTCGGATCATGATTTTGTATCATTTGCAACTGCATGCTACAGGCATACGCTTCGTTTTTAATAGCTTCATGTTTTTCGTCAATTCGCCGCCAAAGATCTTCCCAAGAGGCCGTTTCGTTTTCTGGCATGGCTTTTAGACCCAAGGATTTCATTTGTTCATATAACTCCTCGACATGCTCCACATATTTGGGATAATGGTTCCAGTCATCCGCAATGTTTCCGGCCTTTTTCTCCCTTATCTTGGATATGGCCTCGGCCATGATTTGTTTTAGCTTTTGAATAGTTTCAGAATAATCGTTCATTTTTTCCAACCATTCTTTTCGGGTATCTTCCGATGCGAAATTTGTTATTTGGGAAGTAGCCTTCTCTAAATCTGTGGATAGTTCGGATCCCAAGGTTTTCATGGAGCTCCAGTTTTCGGAAGTGGCCTTGGCCAAGTGCCGTATGGATACCACGGCCTGTATTACGGGATTGAATTCATGTTCGTTCATCTAATTTGTGTTTTGGATTCTTAAAATAGAGCGATTGAAATAATTCTTTTGTAAGGATTACCGGAATGCAAATTCCTCGTCATAGATATTTTCACGGGCAACACCTTCTTGACGGAGTTGTTTTGCGATGCTATTTTTTAGGTTTTCCGGGCCGCAGATAAGAAAGGACTTTTGTTCTGGTTGCCGTATACCCATATCGTTAACAGAAAGGTGGCCACGTTCTTTGGATTGCCACAGAATAAATTGAAATAATGGGTTCTTTTGGGCCAAGGATGCAAAATGGTTCCTGTAAGGTGCCCCGGAAGCATCTGATACGCACCAAAACAAAGTGACCTTCTGGGGGTAGTAATCGTGTATCAAAGAAAGGAAAGGGGTTATACCTATACCTCCGGCAATCCAGATCTGTTCCTTCTCCTTGGAATAGGCACTAGAGAACTTGCCGTACGGCCCTTCTACCTTAACGTTGTCTCCCGTTGAGAGTTTTTCGGAAAGGGAACGGGTATAATCGCCTAAACCTTTTACAGTTACCTTAAGATTCTCTTCCAACGGATGGCTGCTTATGGTAAAGGGATGTTGCTCCGTTTTGCTCACTGAAGGGAAGGTAAAAAAAGCAAACTGGCCGGCCTTGAAGGAAAGTTTTATATTTTTTGGGCTTAGCGTTAGTTCCGTTACCCCGTTGCCCAGATCCTTTATTTGGCCTACGGTATAGTCCAGCTTTTTACGGAACAATGAAAACAAAAAGGCCCTATACACCCAAGCCGCTATACCTACAAAGGCCATCCCAAAAACATAGACACGGGTAATGGGAAGTTCCTTGATAAGGCTGTCCACCAAAATACCATGTGCCACGCCCATCATATAGAAGACGCCCATAAGTTTGTGGAAGTTGATCCATTTGTGATAGGGAATCTTTCTTTTAAAAATGGGAGCTGCGGAAAGAATCACCCCAATAATGATCAAAATAAAGGCATAAAACCCAAGGGGTTTGCCCACATTGAACTCCACCAGGTCCCGGGGAACAATTAAAAAATGGGCCAACAACAGGAACACGGCAATGACCCCTGATCGGCGATGGATAAGGTACATTTTGTCCAGCCCTCCAAAAAGGCTTTCCACCCATTTGGCGCGTGTGGCCATTAAGAAGTTAAAAGCAAAAACGGTTACCACCCAGGAGGAGAAAACCTCCCCCAGGATACGATGCGGGTTTTTCCAGGATACCTCCCTGAGTTCTCCAAATAGCAAAGTATCGGAAGAAACCTCTTTAAAACTACCTTCGTAGAAATAGAGGTCAATGATCCAAAAAATAAAATGGATTCCAACAATTATGGGAAAATATACTTCCTGTTTAAGATGCCTCATGCCTAAGTTTTGGACAAACCTAGAGCTTCTTAATATTCTTCAATTGTATAAATTGGTCATTTTGCCTTTTGTGCAATATGGAAGGGGTATGGCCTGTATGTTTTTTGACTTCGCGAATAAAATGGGCCTGGTCATAAAAGCCTTTTTCAGGAAAAAATTCCCCTTCCCTAATGTGTAGATAGGCCCGGTAGCACTTTTGGACATTGAGGTATTTTTTCAAGGAAATACCCATATAGGTATTGAGGTACCGGTTTATTTCGCGCTGGGACCAATAAATTTGATCGGCTACTTCGGAGGCTTGAAGGTCTCCGTAGGTGCCATAGAGCAATTGGCTTAGTCGGAGTCTATTTGCCCTTATTTCGTTAGGAGGCGGCAATTGTTTCAAGAAAACGGCTTCCAGTTGTTTCGCCAATTCCATAAATGAATCAAAATGAAGTCCTTTAATGCCAAGATAGTCAACATCCAATTGTTCCACGGAATTAAGAATGGACCGGATTTCCCTTTTTAAGATATACTCCGGCGCGAGGATCCTGAATTTCACCCCATAGGTGATTACCCCTGGGGGGATTACGATTTCAACTTCCTTCATCCATAGACCCGTTAAGAAGTAGGCCGAAATTTCCCCTTCCTTAAGCTGAATGATAAGTTTAAAATACCCATCCGGACAAATGGTCATCGTATTCGGGGTATCTGAGGTGTTTTGTGAGGAAAAATAGAGGGAGATAAAATCTTCCAGTTCAGGGGAAGGATAAATCTCCGAATAGATATGGTTGGTTTTAGGGGGCATTATCCAAGGTTGTCAGGCTAATAGTGGCATGGACGTCATAAGCTCCGTAAGATAATTATTCTACAACTAATGAACCACAAGGCCAAGGCATAAAACAAAAGGAAAGCAATGATTTGGGGGAGTGCAACCTTTGGTCTAAAAGAAACCAAAGGCCGCAAGGATCAGGCCTACCACCACAGCCAAAAGTATGCCTATTAGGACCAATACCATGACGCTAAGGAAGGCGTTCAGGACCTTGGTCCCGAAAGAAATGTGATGTTCCATAGTGTGTTTATTTACTGTAATATAGGGAATTAAGACCTAAAATCCTCGGATTTAGGTATTTATTTCGACTAAGTGCCCTGGATTTAGTATGTATGACCGGTATATGGTCAATCTTTTCGATATACGGTCAAGCGTGGCAATAGGACATCAAAACAACCCAAGGCATACAATCGAAACAACCGGTTAAGGAGAAATTGCCCTATTACCCCTTTTGGCCTCCACTCAGTTTTTTGCTCAATTCTTCCAGCGAAACCCCTTTGGTCTCCGGCATCATAAAGAGTACAAATAGTAACTGCAGTACCATCATGCCCGCAAAGAAGATAAATATAGGCCAAGGATTGTCCTTAAAGATGCCTTTTTCGGCATCCAGGAAAATAGGGGTGACCAAGGTAATAAGTGCGGCAAACACCCAATGGGTTCCTGTGCCCCACGACTGCCCGAAAGCACGGATTTTGTTAGGAAATATTTCCGAGATAAATACCCAGATGACCGCGCCCTGTCCTACGGCATGCGAGGCAATAAAGACAAGCACAAAGGTGAGGAGTAGGGATGGCCCCGCCCCACTGTAAAAACACCAGCCTACCATGGCCAGACTAACAATATAGCCCACGGAGCCTATTTTCATCAATTGTTTCCTTCCCAGCCGATCGATAAGCCAAACCCCCACAAAGGTGAAAATAAGGTTTACCAGGCCTATTGAAATGGAGCTAAACAGGGATTCCTGAGAGGCAAGACCGGCCCTTTCCAGAATCTCCGGGGCGTAGTATAGCACAAAGTTAATACCCGAAAGCTGATTAAAAAACGCGATCAAAAATGCCAGTATCAAAGGTGTTTTATATCTGCCTGAAAAAAGATTTTCCTTGGGTTGGTCCCCTGGGTTGAATTTTTCGATTTCGGCAAGCTTTTCCTGGGCCTCATTTTCAGGAAAGAGCATCCGTAAGGTGCTCAGGGCCCCTTCCTTGTCGTTTTTGGTAATGGCCAGCCATCTGGGGCTTTTGGGTATTTGGAGCACCATAACCGTATATAGGATTGCGGGGATGGCCTCAACGCCCAACATCCAACGCCAGTCATTGGATCCCCCGAAACCTTGTAGCAAATAATTGGATATAAAGGCGATCAAGATGCCCAAGACCAGATTAAATTGATACAAGGCACCGAGCTTTCCCCGATTTTCTGGGGAAGAGATTTCCGAAATATAAATAGGGGCGGCCACGGAAGAGGCTCCAACACCGAGTCCCCCGATAAACCTGAAAAAGGAAAAGGTGTACGGGTCTCCTGCCAATGCAGAACCCAGTGCGGAGGCCGCATAGAGAATACCGATCCAAAAAAGCGTTTTCTTTCTGCCCAGACGGTCACAGGGAATACCGCCAAAAAGAGATCCGATGACCGTTCCCCAGAGCGCCATGGACATGATAAAAATACCATGAAATACCGGTGAGGTATTCCAAAGTTCCTTGATAGGGAGGTTGGCCCCACTGATAACTACGGTATCAAAGCCAAAAAGAAAGCCGGACAAGGCGGCGGTAAGGGAAATTCTAAAAAGTCTGGATTGCATTGGTTTTTGGATTTCGGTAAAACTAACGAAAAATTACAAAAAGATTCCAGGGAACACCACAACTTGGTGTACTGTCAATTTCACTTTTTTTGAAATTTTCCAACGTTATGATGGTACCTGAGTAGGCCTGGTTTCTTACTGAAAGGACGGGATACTATTTTTGAGGATCCGGGCGGTTCCTCTCTTCGGACAAGGTAAGGAACCGTTCCAAGTCCCGTTCAAATTTTGAGGTTGTCCGGACGGTTTTCCAAATGGTCCGTTCGTTCTATTTTATGGATTAGGGTGGTCGGTCGTGTGTTCCTTCTCTTGGCCAAGGGAAGGTGGGGCCACCTTTTGGCGGACTCGGAAGGGATTGAGGTCCAGATCCATGATCTTATACCAATTCGATATACAAAACCGGTCAAAGAAAATGGGTTATTTTTTTGTAGGGCGAAAAAGAAAATCCAAGCATAGCAAGAGCTACGTTTGTATTTTATTTTGAAGCACAACGGAAAAAGAGACGTTTTATAGATCGATTTTGTATGTTGAATTAGTATTATAGGTGCGGTCTCCTCCTTTTCCCTAAGGATGTAAGCCTAAAGCCACTGTTGCTTACAAAAAAGAGGGACATGAGGTACTCTTATAGGAGTGCCATCTTGGGTTTTAAACTGTCCATGGGATGGCTCTTTCTCTTTTTCTGAAAAGTGCTGTCCGGTATTTGTAAAGGTTTGTTCCGTAAGGAATCATATTTTTTGGGGGAGCTTGGGGAGGGTTCCTGTGGATTGGATTTACGGCTTTCCCCTAAATTCTCACCACAAGAAAACGGCAAAACCCAGAAGCAGCTAATAAGGATAAGGGAAAGGGCAATTCTCATAAATGGATGGAACTTTGCGAACTCCTATAACAATGTACGGAGATACTGCATAATTTGGACGCTGGCCCCTAGCTTTTCGGCCACATAGGAACCATTGATTTGGCCTATTTCCTTGCGATAGTCCCTATGGCTAACCAAACGGTTCATCAGTTGAGCGTACGCCTTTTTGGTATCCACGACGAGTATACCGCCCCGTTGTACCAAATCTTCAACCTCCTTGAACCCCTCATATTTGGGGCCAACGAGTACGGGAATCCCAAAAACGGCAGGCTCAAGGGTATTGTGAAGTCCGGTAGCAAAGCCTCCGCCCACATAAGCCGTATGGGCATAGCGATATATTTTGGTCAATAACCCAATGGTATCTACAATAAGCACGTCATAATCGGAAAGCGAATTGTTTTCGATCTCGGAGTGGCGTATCGCCTTTTTTTGTATCGTACTTTTCAGCGTGAGGATGTGTTCCGGCTTTATGTTATGGGGTGCCAGCACATATTTTATTTTTAGATTGCTGGAATTGATGTGCGCCACCAGGATTTTTTCGTCCTCGGGCCAGGTACTGCCGGCCACTAGGCAAAAATGGTCTTTGGCAAAGGTTTCCATGAAATCTAAAAGATTTTGCTGCTCCAAGATTTGCGATACCCTATCAAACCGGGTATCCCCACTAATCCTAACATTTTGTATACCAATGGATTCCAGCAGTTTCATGGATATTTGATCCTGGACGAAAATAGCCTCGAAATTCCGGAGTGCCCCTCTCATAAATCCACCATAAGGCTTAAAATAGATTTTCTTTCTATGGAAAATCGCAGAAATCAGCAGTGTGGGTATTTGTCTTTCCGAAAGTTGCCGTAAATAGTTGGGCCACACCTCGTATTTCACGAATAGGGCCAATACCGGATTAACTATATTCAAAAATTGTACAGCGTTCTGGTGAGTATCCATGGGAAGATAGGCCACAATATCGGCTGAGGGCGTATTCTTTTTCACCTCAAATCCGGAAGGGGAGAAAAAAGTGACCAGGAGTTTATGAAAAGGGTAGGCCGCTCGCATTTTCTCCAATACGGGGAGTCCCTGTTCAAACTCTCCCAGGGAGGCTACGTGCATCCAAATGATTTTGTCTTCAGGGGAAATGGCATTTTGCAAATCTTCAAAGACGGTGTCCCTACCCCTGACAAAACGTTTGATCTTCGGGTTAAAAATTGCAATAACCTTGAGCAGGCCCCAAGATATCGTAACTGCTATGGAATAGATAAGGTACACCCAAAAATCCTTTACGACAAAATTACGGTTCTTTGGTCAAATGGATATTTAGGCTGGGCTTATTTTGTAACTTTGCGCCCTGAATACATGAGTTATGAGAAAAATTCAAATGGTAGATCTAGGAGGGCAATACCAACCTATAAAAGAGCAGATAAACCAGTCCATTTCGGCTATTTTGGAAAGTTCGGCCTTTATTAATGGGCCAGAGGTACATGCTTTTCAAAAGGACTTGGAAGACTATCTTGGGATAAAACATGTAATACCGTGTGGCAATGGTACAGATGCCCTACAGATCGCCATGATGGGACTCGGGCTTCGACCCGGCGATGAGGTCATTACGGCGGATTTTACCTTTGCGGCCACAGTGGAGGTCATTGCCCTATTGCAATTGACCCCGGTGTTGGTAGATGTAGATCCGGTTACCTTTAATATTGATGTGGAGGCCATAAAGAGGGCCATTACGCCAAGGACCAAGGCCATAGTTCCGGTACATCTTTTTGGGCAATGTGCCCCTATGGATGCGATTATGGCCTTGGCAAAGGAGCACGGGTTATATGTTATAGAGGATAATGCCCAGGCCATTGGTGCGGACTATAGTTCTGCCGATGGTATCAAAAAGAAAGCCGGCACCATAGGACATTTGGGCTGTACGTCTTTTTTCCCGTCTAAAAACTTAGGTGCCTATGGCGATGGTGGTGCCATTTTTACCAATGATGATGATTTGGCCCATACCATTAGGGGCATGGTAAATCATGGGATGTACAAACGCTATCATCACGATGTTATTGGGGTGAATTCCCGTTTGGATTCCATCCAGGCTGCTGTTTTACGGGCCAAATTGCCCAAACTGGACGCGTACTGCACCGCACGAAGGATCGCGGCCCAAAAATACGGTGAGGCCTTTAACAAGCAGGAACATATCCTAACACCGGTAATCGTGAACAATTGCCAGGGAAGCTGTGAGAACTGTACCTGCCATGTGTTCCATCAATACACCTTACGGATAACCAACGGGAAAAGGGATGGCCTGGCGAAGCATTTGGCCGATAAAGGCATTCCTTTTGGTATTTATTATCCCATTCCTTTACACAGACAAAAGGCCTACACCGATGAACGTTATAATGAGTTGGATTTCCCGGTGACCAATCAACTCGTAGAGGAAGTAATCTCGCTGCCCATGCATACGGAATTGGATGATGAGCAAATCAATTTTATAACCGATACCGTTATCCAATTTGTAGAGGATTGATTTCTTGTCTATTTGGAAATGTATCGATTTTGAAGAATTGAAAATGGATTCGTTAAAATTAGAACTCACAATTTCTTTTTGAGTTCATAAACAACAAACAATAGGCTTGAATTTGATGTTTGAGCTTGTATTTGAATTTGAATAGCATGAAAATACTCGTAACCGGAGGATTGGGATTTATAGGATCCCATACCGTCGTAGAATTACAGAACGAAGGCTTTGAAGTGGTCATCATTGATGATTGCTCCAATGCAGATGAGTCCGTTTTGGAGGGCATTGCGGCCATTACGGGGCAGCTTCCCATTTTTGAAAAATTGGATCTCCGCGAAAAAGCGGCTATTCGGGACTTCTTTAATCGTCATGAGGATATTGCAGGTGTCATCCATTTTGCCGCCTCCAAGGCAGTAGGCGAAAGTGTGCAAAAACCCTTGTTGTACTATGAGAACAATCTGGGGACTTTGGTTTATCTACTTCAAGAGTTATCCAAAAAGAGCAAGGCCAGTTTTATCTTTAGTTCTTCCTGCACGGTTTATGGACAGGCCGATAAGATGCCCATAACGGAGGATGCCCCGGTAAAGCCGGCAGAGTCCCCGTATGGCAATACCAAGCAGATCGGGGAGGAGATTATCCGGGATACCTGTAAGGTTACCCCAAGTCTGCAGGCCATATCCCTGCGTTATTTTAATCCAATGGGAGCCCATCCCAGTGCGGAGATAGGGGAGCTGCCTAGAGGCGTGCCTCAAAACTTGGTGCCCTTTATAACCCAGACCGGTATGGGCCTCAGGGAACAACTTTCCGTTTTTGGGGACGACTATCCCACGGAGGACGGTACCTGTATCCGGGACTATATTTACGTAGTGGATCTGGCCAAGGCCCACGTAGTGGCCCTCAAACGATTATTGGAAAGGAAAAACACACAGAATTACGAAGTCTTTAACGTTGGAACTGGAAAAGGAAGCTCGGTTTTGGAGGTAATCCAGAGCTTTGAAAGGGTCTCTGGACAAAAATTGAACTACAAGATTGTAAATCGTAGACCTGGGGATATTACCGCCGCCTATGCGGATACGACAAAGGCCAATTCGGTGTTGGGATGGCAATCCGAATACAGTCTTGATCAGGCCATGAAGACCGCTTGGGATTGGGAGCAAAAGATTCGGGGTTAAATTCCCGATTGGACATTACCAAAATTCTTTTCTCTGCTATTTGGAATTTGAAATTTATTGCCGGCCGGGCAACCGGTTTGGAATGTACTTTTTTAGGCCATAGGGCCAATAGGACCAAAAGGATTCTAGATTATTATCATGGATTTTACGGACAGTGGGGCACTTTTAGACGAGGCCAAGCGTCTTGATCTTTACGATGCACTGGTAGTACAATTAGAAAAAGATTTTGGATTGGCCAATATCCCTACGAGTTTCACCGTGGAGGGTGGGCGAGAATCTTTGTTGCCCAAAGCATTGCGAGCCGCTCTACATGAAAAGCTCTATGTATTGATCCTGGAAAAGTTTGATAGATACCTAAATCTTTTATATATCATAGATGTTCCGGAAAAAGCCTTTAAGGGAATTCAAATTACAGATGCGGTAGAGGTCGCCGAGCAAGTGTGTTTTCTGGTCTTAAAAAGGGAATTTCAAAAGGTATGGTACAGGGAAAATCCGTCTTCGGGGATAGCTTAGACGGCCAGAAGTATTCTCCTTTTTTATTATTCATACATGAAGAAAACCTAACTAGTTATAGGGCAATGCTTGGCAAAATGAATCCTAATAAGTAAAACGTGATGTACATAAATCGGGGAGCGTGCCCTTTGAGGGTGTTTTTTAAGAATGGATTTTAAGGACATCCGAAATTCTTAAACATAACTTAATCCCAAGGTAGCCAAAAAATAGTAGTATTGTTCTAAATAGTTACGGACAATGCCCGATTTGGGAAACACGGATTTTGCACTTCTGAAAAAGGACAACGCCTTGGCCTTTAGAAGAATCTATGAAGAATTCTGGGAAGGTCTTTTTAGGGTTTCGTTCGGTATTTTACAAGATGAAGCCTTGGCCAAGGATATTGTGCAAGAGGTTTTTGTAACTATCTGGACAAAGCGGAAGACCCTGGATATTTCTCATGGCAAAGCCTACCTCTACAGGGCCGTTAAACTTCGCTGTTTTGAATACCTCAGAAAGGGAAGGATACCCCGGATCGTTTTGGATAGGGCATCGCAAATTGCCCAGGAGCATACGTTTGAGGATAACTTGGACCTAATGGATACCCAACAACGATTAGAAAAAGGAATGGCCAATATACCTAAAAAGAGTTTGCAGGTATTTAAGATGAGTCGTTTCCAAAAACTGTCCAACCAAGAAATTGCTGAAGAATTACAGGTCTCCCCTAAAACGGTGGAATATCATATTACGAAATCCCTTCGGCATTTAAGACAAGTACTTACTAGTATATACTTCTTTTTTTAGGGTAGGTTTCCCTGTGAAGGCCCTTTGTGTTCTATGGCTTTGACCCGGATTTGGCCATTTCTATGAAAAATCTCTTTTTTTCATCTTTTTGTTTAGGGTACCTCCCCTTTTTTGCATCTACAGGGTAAAGACCCTACGGTTATGGATGAAAATAGGTTAAAGGAACTGTTGGATAACTATCTAAGCGGCAAGGGTTCCCCAGAGGAACGGCGACTTCTTGATTCCCTTTTCGAAAGCTATAAGGGCTATGCCCCTAAAGGGGAAATCTCTCCTTTGGAGATGGAGACCATGGATAGGGAACTGCTCTTTAAGGAAATTAAAGAGAGGATTCACAAGGTGGAAAACGCAACACACGGAAAAACGATACGCCCCTATTTGAGGTGGTGGGCCGTGGCGGCATCCATTTTACTTTTGGTGGGCATGGGATGGGGACTTTTATCAAACGAGAAGGATTTGAATCCTTTAGACACCGTTGTCATGCAATCCAAAAGCACCGATTGGGGGCAAAAATCCAATATCGTTTTGGCTGATGGTACAAAGGTGCGCCTTAACTCGGGTAGTACATTGGATTTTCCCCAAGACTTTAAGGGAAAAACGGAGCGGAAGGTACGTTTGCAAGGAGAGGCCTTTTTTGAGGTAACCCCAAATCCGGACAAACCTTTTTTGATTGAGACAGATCAACTGACTACCAAAGTCCTTGGGACTTCCTTTAACATAAGGGCCTATGCCGAAGAAGACCAAGCGCTGGTGACCGTGGCGACCGGAAAGGTACAGGTGTTCAAGGAGAAATCGATAAAAGAAACGGCTAGGGTAGACTTGACCCCAAATGAGCAGGCCCTATTCCGCAAAACCCAGGATACGCTTGAAAAAAAGACCGTAGCGATCGGGCCGCATATCGATTGGAAAAACGGCATTATCCATATTACCGACCATACCTTGGGCGAAGCAGCTATGATTTTAGAAAACTGGTACGGTATAGAGATTCACTTTTCAAATGAGGAAATAGCGGGCTGCCACCTTACCGCCGCCTATGATAACCAAAGCCTAGCGGTAGTTATGGAAAGTATTGCTCGGGTAAAAGGACTGGAATACCATATGGAAGATGGGGGCAAACGTGTGGTATTTAGCGGTAAATGCAAGGATTAAGAACTCAAGACGAATTCAAATTACATATAACTAAAAAACGAAGCCTATGGGATAATATGAAAATGAGAAAAAAGAAGGCAGCCTGTACAACTTTGGCGAGTGCGGACAGACTGCCGGTAGTTCAATAATTAAGGATATCATAACCATTAAACATTTTGTGAAAGTATGAATTCACTAACAATTAAACAATTTATCAAGTTGGCATTCCATTCCTTCTGTTTGCTTCTGGTAGTGGCACTTTTGAATCCTGTATTTGGTTCGGAGGCAAGGGGGCAACGTTTGGAGAACATAACCGTGAATCTCAATTCCAGAAATGCCTCGGTCATCGAGGTATTAGAGGATATAGAGAATCAGACAGCTTTCAGCTTTGTATATGACAGAAAGGTAAACCGCCTAAGGAATACTTACGATTTGGACTACCGTAACGTTTCGTTGCGATCGGTTTTGGAGGTATTGGCGAAGGATGCAAAACTCATTTTTAGACGGCTGAACGAAACCATTGCCATCGAAGTCACACCGACCGCACAAGATCGTGTAGTGGAATTGCAGGCTATTACCATTAGCGGATTGGTCCTGGACGCGGAGGGGAACCCCTTGCCCGGGGCAAGTGTAGTGGAGGCAGGCACTACTAATGGTACCACAACGGATTTTGATGGCATGTTTATGATAGAGGTACAAAGTGGTATTGCTTTCCTGGAGATATCCTATGTAGGGTTTATTCCGCAGCAGATAAAGGTAGGTAACCAAGAGTATCTGGAAATAACCTTGATCGAGGACGATTTTCAATTAAGTGAAGTGGTTGTGGTGGGCTACGGTTCTATAAACAGGGCCAATGTCACCAGTGCTATATCCTCAATTGCGTCGAACGATTTTGAGGATCTTCCGGTGACCAGTATTGAGCAGGCCATTGCCGGCCAACTTGCAGGTGTAGAGATAACCCAAAACTCGGGGCAGCCCGGTGCCGCGAATGGGATAACCATACGAGGAGTAAGTACTATTACTGCAGGGGCCCAACCCCTGGTCGTCGTAGATGGGTTGGCTTTGGCCGAAACCACATCTTTGAATACCATCAATCCAAATGATATCGAATCGGTGGAAGTGCTAAAGGATGCCGCTTCCGCAGCCATTTATGGTTCAAGGGGGGCCAATGGCGTTATCCTCATTACCACCAAGAAGGGTCGTAAAGGCAAACCCCAATTCAGCTTTAATTCCTTCGTAGGGTTCCAGGAGGTAGCCGAAAAATTGGATCTGCTCAACGCCTATCAACATGCGGAGTTCAGTAGGGATGCTAGGAACAATTACTATTTGCAGTTTGATGATGGTACGTTTTCAACAAACGATGACACCGCTACCAGGGAGGCCAATGCGGCAGCACTGGGCTTTAATCCCAGGAAAGCGATTATACCCAGTTTCATGCAACCCTACCTGGATGGGGTGCAAGGTCTTACGGATACGGATTGGCAAGACGAACTGTTCCGAACGGCCTTGATCCAAAATTATCAGCTTGGGGTAACCGGTGGGAGCGAAAATTCTTCCTATTTCATTTCCGGGGATTATTTTGACCAAGAGGGTATTGTTGAGGGTACGGATTTTGAACGTTTTAGTTTCCGCGCCAATTTTGAGACCCGATTTTCCGATAAATTCAAATTTGGGATCAATTTGGCACCCTCGCTGCAACAGGAGAATGTAGTTGAGACCGGGTTTAGCAATGGCCCCATAAATACCTTATATACGGCACTTCCCTATTTCCCTGTCCGAAACGAAGATGGTTCCTTGGCCATAAGCGATCAGACCATAGCGGCCACGGAAGGGGATCAGGCGCGAACCGAAAATCCGGTAGCTTTGGCTACATTGAACAAAGATTTTCGAAGAACCTTCGTTTTCCAAGGGGGTACTTTTTTGGAATATGAGGTAATCCCCGGTCTTAAGGCCAAAACATATTGGGGGATAGATATAACCAGTAGGAGAAGGGACGTGTTCCGACCTTCTTCCGTGGGGAGAAGAAATAATCCCGCCCCAGTAGATGCATTCGGGCTAAATTCATCCTTGGACAGGATAAACTGGTTAATAGAGAATACGGTTGATTACACAAAGATTTTTGGGGAGAAGCATAATTTCAATGCCCTTTTCGGGCTTACGTATCAAGAACAGACCGAGGATTTCAATGAAACTCGGGCTATTGGTTTTCCAAATGATTTGGTCGAAACCCTAAATGCCGGTATTGTAGATAGAGAAGCCGCATTTAGTCGTAAAAACACCTTGGTTTCCTATTTGGCCAGGGTCCAATATGATTATGATGGAAAGTATTTGTTGGCCGCGGCGATACGTCGGGATGGTTCCTCACGCTTTGGGGCGAACAACAGATTTGGAACATTTCCGTCGCTCTCTGCGGGTTATAGAATAAGCGATGAATCCTTTTTCCCCAAGTCGGATTTTTTGAGCAACCTAAAAATTAGGGCCAGTTGGGGTTTGGCCGGGAACAATCAAATAGGGGATTTCGCCGCCCAAGCCCTGCTGGAAGAATCCAACGCCATTATCAATGGCGGTATTGCCAATGGACTTTCTACATCCACTGCGCCAAATGCAAATTTGGGCTGGGAACAGACCAGTACCTTGGATTTTGGTTTGGATTTTGGATTTTTCAAAAATCGGTTGTCCGCCAGTTTCGATTATTATGTAGCCACCACGGATGACCTTTTATTGGAAGTACCGGTTCCCGCCCATAGCGGATTTACCACTTCATTGCAAAATATTGGGAAGGTCGAAAATCGGGGTTTTGAAGCTACCATCAGGGCCAATTATGAGCTGGGGCAATTAAGGGCGGTCACAAACCTAAATTTTTCCACCAACCAAAACGAAGTATTGGAATTGGGGCCGGGCCAAGAGGAAATAATCGTAGGGGGACGTTCAATTACCAGGCTAGGAGGGGAACTAGGAGCCAATTACGGATATGCGACAGATGGGATTTTTACCTCCCAGCAGGAAATTGATAGTAGGCCAAGCCTGCCCAATGCCCAAGTTGGGGAATACATATATGTAGATGCCAATGGGGATGGTGAAATAAATGCGGACGATAGGGTAGAACAAGGGTCGGTTTTTCCGGATTACTCCATCGGATTGAACCAAAGCTTCAGGTATAAAAATTTTGACCTCGGAATAGTAGTCCAAAGCGTGCAAGGAGTCACTATCCATAACCGATCCTCCAGCGTTCAGTTGTTTAATCCGGAAGGATGGAGCAACCAATCCCTGGAATACTTTAACAACTATTACACCCCGGAACGAGGGGAAAACGCCATCTATGCGCGACCCAATTCCATTCCTAGGGACAATGGTTTTTATAGGGAGACGGATTTGTTGAAGGATGATGGGTCTTTTACACGGATCAGGAACATCACCCTGGGCTATACCTTGCCCAATTCCGTTGCCAAAGCATTGGATATTGTATCACTTCGGGTATATCTAAGTTCCAAGAACCCCTTCACATTTACGGATTTTAGGGGATTCAACCCAGAGCAAAGATCGGGGGGAGCCTTAAGCCCGGTGGTCAATGATTGGGCCAACTATCCCCTGGAGCGGTCATTTGTGCTTGGTTTTAATTTGACATTTTAATATTGACGATTCAAAGATTTTTAAAGAAATGAAAAAGCTTTTACATACATATATTTCAATGCTGATGCTGACCGCGATCTTCGTAGGTTGCGAAGATCGGTTGGAGGTAAATCCAATTTCGGAAGCCAGTGCGGCCGGTTTTTTTGAGACCGAGGCCGATATTGAGCAAGGCGTGGTTTCTGCCTATGACGCCTTGCAGGAACAAGGCCAATACGGTTTTAACTTCATGTTCCTTATGGAGATAAGGGCAGATGACGCTTTTGTTGAGAGCCCTACAAACAGCAACGGGGCCCAAGGGGATATGGACTTGTTCCAAGTTTCCCCGGATAACTTTCGGATTCGGGATTCCTGGAACGGTTGTTATAATGGGATTCAAAGGTGCAATGTGGTTCTGAATAGGATCGATGCGGTTGAGATGGAAGCTACCTTAAAAAATACCCGGATAAGCGAAGTCAAGTTTGTTAGGGCATTAACCTATTTCAATTTGGTTCGCTTGTGGGGTAACGTGCCCTTAGTTTTGGATGAGACTGAAGATCCCTTTGATGCGTTTACCATTGGAAGGGCACCGGTGGCGGAAGTATATGGTCAGATTATTGCGGATCTAAACGATGCCGTTTCCAATCTGCCCCAAGCCAACGATATTGGAAGGGCCAACAGAGGTGCAGCACAAACGCTATTGGGCAAGGTACATCTTACCCTCGGTAATTGGGAGGAGGTCAGTACTGTTTTACAACAGGTTTCCGGATTCAGTTTACAGCCCAACTTTGCGGACAATTTTGGGATAGCCAATGAAAATGGAATTGAATCCATTTTTGAAGTTCAGTTCAGGGCAGGAAATGGTGAGGGGAGTTTATACCCCAACCAAGTAGCTCCCGTCGGTTCTGGGGAAGAGCTTTTGAACGGTATCGGTAATCAGAGAGGGGAGAATATTCCTTCCAATGCGTTATTCGATTCTTTTGAGCCAGGGGATTTAAGACGTGATGTGTCCATAGGGGTGTTATCGGATGGTACTACGAAATATGCAAATAAGTTGATCGATATACCTATACTTGACAATGACTCCGACCTTAATATCATTGTATTTAGATATGCGGATGTATTGCTCATGTTGGCCGAAGCTCTTAATGAACAGGCCTATACTCCGGACGGGGAAGCGTTCAATTTGCTGAACCAGATACGAAATAGGGCGGGGCTGCCCTCCTTGACTTCCGCCAATTTGCCCGATCAAGCTTCGTTTAGGGATGCTGTGTTGGAAGAAAGGCGACATGAGTTTGTATCCGAAAACCAGCGTTGGTTTGATCTGGTAAGAACAGGAAGGGCTATTGAGGTGATGAATTCCAGTACGGATATATTTACGGTAAGCGAGTTCCAGTTGATCTATCCCATTCCCCTGGAAGCCATTGATGCCATCAATAATCCGGACATTTTTCCACAGAATCCCGGATATTAAGATGAGAAGAATATATAGTTTTTGAAAACCCCGGAACCCGGGTTCAACTTGGGAAATTTAATTGAAGAATCTTGTTTTCATAATTGGAAGTTTGTTTGAGTTAGTTGAGTAGGCAATGGGGCCTGTTTATGCAAATAGGCCCTTTTGTTTTAAATAAGAAAAGCTAAAAATGTAAAAAAATGAAGAATATAGGTAGCGTAAGTGCAATGATTATTTTACCAACACTTTTTTTGTTGGCATCCTGTGCGGACAAAAGAGAAGAGATAAAAAAACCCATGCAGCAATCGACCGACTCGGTTAAAATGGTAAGAACTGCTTCGGGCATTCTCGAGGGATTAAAAAAGAATGACCAAAAAACTATCCAAGTAGTATCCCATAGGGCAGATTGGCGATATGCCCCTGAAAACTCCATTATGGCCATCCAACGATGTATCGATCTGGGTGTGGATGTCATAGAACTGGATTTTCGCCTTACCAAGGATGGCCATTTGATCGCGATGCATGACGAGACCGTGGACAGAACTACAAACGGATCGGGCCGCATAGGTGAAATGTCCTTGACCGAAATTAAGGCATTGCGGTTAAAAAATGGATGTGGGGCGCCCCATACCAGACAGCAGGTTCCTACTTTGGAGGAGATTATGCAGCTCGTAAAAGGAAAAATCATGGTCAATCTGGACAAAACAGAAAGTAAATGGGTCAGGGAGGCTTATGAGGTGCTAAAAAAAACCAATACCGTGGATCATGCCATTTTTAAGGGAAACGATGACCTGGAAACCATGCGAAAAAAATACGGTAGCCTAATGGACAGTATAATTTACATGCCCAAACTTTGGTACAAGTATGAAAATGCACGGGAATTTAGAAGGGCCTTTGAAAATGATATAGACCCCTTTATGTATGAAACCCTCTTTGATACCGAAGAGGCGGAAACCTTTACCATGATACCCCAAATGAAACGCGAAGGGGATTCCTTTTTGGCCATTGCCCTTTGGGATGAACTTTGCGCAGGTCGTACGGATGAAGTCGCTCTATTGGATGGCCCCGAAGAATCCTGGGGGTGGCTCATTGCAAATGGTGCCGACGCCATAATGACCGATAGACCGGAAGAGTTGTTGGCCTATTTAAGAAAAAAGGGCTTGCATGATTAATGAACCCAACCTTTGATCTAAGCCCCTTTAAGGGACAATACCGTTATGGACCAGATGATCAAGGAAGATAAAAACAAACCTATGGTATTGGCCACAAAGGCATTGGAACGGTCTATGCCAAAAAGGTAGGTGGCTATACTACCTGCATAAACCCCTGTGCCCGGTAATGGGATCATCACAAAAAAGATGAGACCCCAGAAGCCATATTTATGGATTTTTTTGGCTGAAGCCAATTTCGCCCTTCGGGCCACAAAAATGGCCGCTTTTTTATAGGAATACCATCTCAGCATATATCCATTGATACGCTCAAGAAAAAAGAGCATTAGGGGAAACACTAGCGCATTGGCCAAAAAGCAGGTGATAAAAACCACATATTTGTCGATCCCGTTAAGGATCCCGTAGGGAATACCCACTTTGGCCTCCCCAAGTGGTGATAGGCTCCATAAAATGGTGATGATGAGATCCGCTAGCAAGAAGGTTCTTTTTTTTGGCGAAGCTACGTTTCAAACGCAAGGTATGCATCATAGAAAATCATAAAAAAAGCCAAAATTCGACACCCCGTGCAAAATATCGGGTAAGATTAAACTTACTTTTTCAAAGTACCAAAAACAAAGGCGGTATTTTGGCGATGAAATTAAAAGAAAACCCGCACAAAAGGCATCCAGGCATCGGCATAAATACTGTCCTCTTCGTCAAAAAGAACATCGTACCGTATGCCCACGGTTACATTCCTCTGGGTGTATCCTATTCCGAGGAAAAGGGCAGGTGACCAATAATTGTCTTCCAACTGTATCAAGCCGTTATCAAATTCCCGATTAATGCGCAATTGCTCAAATTCTGCGGAAAGTTGAATGGCAGGGATGGGGTTATAAAGTGAGATCAAGCTGCCCCCATAGGCCAATAATTTATCGTCATTAAACTTAGCGTAGTTAAAGATAAGGCTAGTGCCCAGGGCAAATTCGCGGTTAAACTGATAGATGGCCGAGGGGGATAGGGATCCATTGAATCCACCATTGGTAAATCCGAGCCCTATACCGCCGCCAAACCGGACATTCTCCCAAAATGCCGATTTAGGTTTGCCCACGGGGTTTTGGGAAAAAACTAGGGAACAGATAAAAAAACAAAAAAGCAGCACAACTAACTTTAGGGGCATTCTGGGTTTCATTGTTTGAAATTTTTCGGAATACGCCGCCAAGATACATCGAGATAGGGTAAATGTTGTATTTTTGGATAATCTTTTAACAATATGCCCTTTGGCCAAATCCTCTGATTCTTAAACGATCTGGTTTATTTTATGGATAAGTATTCCTTCTTGAACACCGCCCACACTTCTTTTTTTTCCGAGCTTTATGACAAGTACCTACAGCATCCGGATAGTGTGGAACCCAGTTGGCGGGCTTTCTTCCAAGGTTTCGATTTTGGAATGGAGAGTGCATTGGATGAACTGGACATTGATGTTTCCAACGGTTCCGTTGCCTCGAGCAACGGCCAGCATGTACAAGTCCCGGAGTCCATGCAGAAGGAGTTTCAGGTGGTAAAGCTGATCAATGGTTACCGGAGTCGCGGGCATTTATTTACAAGGACCAACCCCGTGAGGGAACGTCGAAAATATGAGCCTACCCTGGATATAGAGAATTTTGGACTTTCCCAAGCGGATATGGATATTGAGTTCAATGCCGGGGAGATCATAGGTATTGGTAGAAGAACGCTACGGGAAATCCTGGAACACCTGCAACGGATCTATTGTGATGCCATTGGGGTGGAATATATGTATATCCGAAAACCGGATCGTGTAGAATGGATACAGAATTGGATCAATGTAAACGCCAACCACCCCCAATTTTCGTCGGACCAAAAGAAACACATTCTAAAGAAATTGAATCAGGCGGTAGCCTTTGAATCCTTTTTGCATACCAAATACGTAGGCCAAAAGCGTTTTTCGCTAGAGGGCAACGAAACGCTTATTCCCGCCCTGGATGCCATTGTGGAGCGTGCTGCAGGTCTTGGCGTGGAGCAATTTGTAATGGGGATGGCCCACAGGGGTCGTCTCAATGTGCTGACCAATATTTTTGGAAAATCGGCAAAGGATATTTTTAGTGAGTTCGATGGTAAGGATTACGAACAGGAAATCTTTGACGGCGATGTAAAGTACCATCTGGGGTGGACCTCTGAGCGCAAGACGGACAACGGCAACCGCATAAAGATGAACATAGCTCCCAACCCCTCCCATTTGGAGACCGTAGGTTCCGTGGTACAGGGAATCACTCGTGCCAAACAGGACAGTGACCATCCGGATGATTTCTCCAAAGTATTGTCCATCATTGTCCATGGCGATGCCGCTATAGCGGGCCAGGGAATCGCCTATGAGGTGGTACAAATGGCACAACTGGACGGCTATAAGACCCATGGGACCATTCATATTGTGGTGAACAATCAAATTGGGTTTACCACGAACTATCTGGACGGTAGATCATCCACCTACTGTACAGATGTGGGAAAGGTTACTTTGAGTCCTATACTCCACGTTAATGCGGATGATGCGGAAGCCGTGGTACATGCGGCCCTGTTCGCCCTGGAATATCGCAACCATTTTAAACGCGATGTTTTTCTGGATCTATTGGGCTATCGAAAATACGGGCATAATGAGGGGGATGAACCACGATTTACCCAGCCCAAATTGTACAAAATTATCGCGAAGCATAAAAACCCAAGGGATATCTATGCGGAACGCTTAAGGGACGAGGGTGTTATCGGCGAAGGTCATGTAAAACAATTGGAAGCGGAGTATAAATCTTCCCTGGAAGAGGAACTGGAAGATTCCCGAAAAGAGAACAAGACGGTGATTACTCCCTTTATGGCCGATAGATGGAAAGGCTTTGCCAACGTTAGGGAATGGGAGATGATGGATCCGGTGGATACTACTTTTGACCTTAAAAAACTGGATCAAGTGGCCAAGGTCATTACGGAATTACCGGAGGGCAAGAAATTTTTGCGCAAGGTGGAGCGTCTGGTCGGAGATCATAAGAAAATGTTCTTTGAGACCAATAAACTGGATTGGGCCATGGGGGAACTTTTGGCCTATGGGACCTTGCTGCAGGAAGGTTTTGACGTTCGGATGTCCGGCCAAGACGTGGAAAGAGGTACCTTTTCCCATCGCCACGCCGTGATGAAGGTAGAGGAGAGCGAGGAAGAAGTATTGTTGCTGAACCATATCTCCAAAGACCAGGGCAGGTTTCAAATCTACAATTCGCTCTTATCCGAATACGGGGTAGTGGGTTTTGATTACGGTTATGCCATGGCCAGTCCCAATACTTTGACCATTTGGGAGGCGCAGTTCGGCGATTTCAGCAATGGGGCGCAGATTATGATCGATCAATACATTTCCGCTGCGGAGGACAAATGGAAATTACAGAACGGCCTGGTCATGTTGTTGCCGCACGGATACGAAGGACAGGGTGCGGAACATTCTTCCGCGCGTATGGAGCGATATCTACAGCTTTGTGCACGGGACAATATGTATGTGGCGGACGTGACCACCCCGGCCCAAATGTTCCACATACTACGGCGACAGTTGAAGTCCGGATTTAGAAAGCCATTGATCATCTTCACCCCTAAAAGCCTTTTACGTCATCCCAAGGCCGTATCCACGAAGGAAGAGTTGGCCCAAGGTGGTTTCAAGGAAGTTTTGGATGATGGGACCGCCGACGTCACAAAGGTAAAAAGCCTGGTATTCTGTACGGGAAAGTTCTATTACGATCTTTTGGCCGAAAAGGAAGATAAAAAAAGGGATGATGTGGCCCTGGTGCGTTTGGAACAATTGTTTCCTTTACCAGTGGAACAAATGAAGGAGGTGATGAAGAAGTATAAAAATGCGGACGATGTGGTCTGGGCGCAGGAAGAACCCAGGAATATGGGGGCCTGGAGCCATATGATGATGCATTTCCCCTTGGCCAAGGAGCTACGGGTAGCGTCCAGGCGTTTTTATGCCTCCCCTGCCGCGGGGAGTGCCGTGCGTTCCAAGATGCGCCACCAACAGGTTATAGACTTTGTTTTTGACCAGGCCCGGGATAATATGACCCGCCCAAAAAGTAAGGCCTAGTCGAAAGGTTTCGGACCATTTTTCAAAACATTTTTTAAGTTAATTTAGTATATCAAAAACCAAGGATAATGATTCTAGAAATGAAAGTTCCCTCCCCTGGGGAGTCCATCACCGAAGTGGAAATTGCGGAATGGCTTGTATCGGACGGCGACTATGTGGAAAAAGACCAAGCTATTGCGGAAGTTGATTCGGACAAGGCCACTTTGGAGCTGCCCGCGGAGGAAAGTGGCACCATCACCTTAAAGGCCGAGGAAGGAGATGCCGTTGCTGTTGGAGAAGTGGTCTGCCTTATAGATACGGATGCCCCAAAGCCGGAAGGAGGCACGGAAACACCTGCTGTTTCCGACAGGGAAGAAGGGCCCAAAAAGGTAGAATCCGCCCCAAAAGAATCTACCACCGCAAAGGAATCGGGGGATATCAAGACCTATGCCTCCGGTACGCCCAGCCCGGCGGCGAAGAAGATCTTGGACGAAAAGGGAATTGCGCCCTCGGCCGTAAAAGGAACGGGAAGGGACGGTCGTATTACCAAGGATGATGCTGCAAACGCGGTACCTTCCATGGGGACGCCTACCGGGGGAAACCGGGGCGAGAGCCGTTCCAAACTTTCCATGTTGCGGCGAAAGGTTGCGGAGCGGCTGGTATCCGCAAAGAACGAAACGGCCATGCTTACCACCTTTAACGAAGTGGACATGACCGCTATTTTTGAATTGCGTAAAACGTACAAAGAGAAGTTTAAGGAGAAACACGGGGTGAGCCTTGGGTTTATGTCCTTTTTTACCAAGGCCTGTGTCAGGGCCTTGGAAATGTTCCCTGCGGTGAACTCCATGATCGATGGCAAGGAAATGATCTCCTATGATTTCTGTGATATCAGCATCGCCGTTTCCGGACCAAAGGGTCTTATGGTCCCCGTAATACGCAATGCGGAGAATCTTACCTTTAGAGGCATTGAGTCCGAGGTGAAACGGTTGGCCATTCGGGCCCGGGAAGGGGAGATAACGGTAGACGAGATGACGGGCGGTACCTTTACCATAACCAATGGAGGTGTATTCGGATCCATGTTGTCCACACCAATTATTAATCCGCCCCAGAGTGCTATTCTTGGCATGCACAATATTGTGGAGCGGCCCATTGCCAGGGATGGGGCCATTGCCATTGCACCCATTATGTACGTAGCACTCTCCTATGACCATCGTATTATAGACGGCAAGGAGTCTGTAAGTTTTTTAGTCGCCGTTAAGGAAGCCTTGGAAAGCCCCGAGGAATTTTTAATGGGCAATGATGTTCAGCGTGCATTGGAAATGTAGGACTATTTATACCGCCAAACACCATCAAACGATAGCTTCAGTATGTGGATCAAGGGCAAATCGTCGTTGAATTCGTGTACCCGGATCGTGAATCAGTCGCAACCAAGCTCTTGTTTGGACAGGTAATCCGCTACAGGAAAGCAATTTCCGGAAGGAAGGCTTTCCGGAACAAAACGTTGCAGGTCGTTGTCGTAAAGGCTGTTGGCAACAAAGAGGGTGAGTTGATGTATCTCTTGATCGTCCAGTCCAAGTGGCCTAAACAAAGAGGACAGTTTGTTCCGGGGGACATCCGGGTTTTCAGGAATAGCGATGTTCTTATACCTTATAATTTCTTCGACGGTGCTGAAACTGCCGCCATGGCCTAAAAAGGAAACATCCCTAAGATTGTATAAAGTAGGGGTCTTGTACGCATAATCGTCCAACGGATTATTGGTAAAGCCTCCACGTCCTTTTTTGGTGGCCTCATCCACAATACCGTGTACTTCCTCCGTAACAAAGTCCTTCATCCCCAGGGCATGGAAATCCATTCCGTTAAGACCGGGACCGCTATGGCAGGTATAGCACTCTCCCTTGCCAAAGAATAGTAGGGCTCCCTGCGTCTCGTCCGGGGACATGCTTTGGGCATTCCCCTTAAGCCAAAGCTGAAATGGGGCTTCAGATGCCATTACCGTGCGCTCGTAGGCGGCGATGGCCAAAGCTGCGTAGAGATCTGTATATCTTTCCTCTATGGGGATATCCGGGTAGGCGGCATCGAACAAGGGCTGATACTCCGAACCGATGACCATTTTGGGATCGCATTTAAGTCTGTGCACTCCCATTCCGGCAATAGCCTGGATTTCTAATCCTTCAAATCCCAAATTGTTACTTTCCTTTGGGGTGCCCGGTGTCCAGCTGGCCTCGGTGCCGGCGTTGGTCTTGGTGGCGCCGAACTGCCCGTTCCAAAGCATTACGTCCTGGTAGGCCGTATTAAGTATGGTTGGGGAACGTATGGGCTGCACATCAAGATCTGCCTCTTCGTAAAAGGGGTTCATGGCGCGGGTCTGGCCAAAACTTCCAAACCCTATGCCACCATCACCTATGCCCTGTTTCAAGCCGCTTTGGAACCCTGCCTGGGCATGATGACAACTGGCACAGGAATAGGTGTTGAGGCCCATTTCCAGTTTTGCGTCCAGTCCCATGGCCGTTTCGTGGAACAAAAGTTGACCCAGGGCCACTTTTTCCTTGGTAATGGGGTTTTTGGGGTCTGCTGGAATAGTGTTTAAGTCCGTTCCGTTCGGGAGCACCAAGGCCTCTAGGGAACCGTAAATAGATACGATCTGGGCACGTAGATCCTCATCCGCCTCAATGGGTATGGAGCGGTACACATCTTCATCCTTTGAACAGGATTGCAACAAAAGACCAAGGAAAACTGCGGTTAGGGAGAACTTTCTAAGTATCATTTTAGGTGGGGGCTTAGGGAACTTATGCTTCAAAATAATGGCTAAGTAAGGCGATTTATAGGATGTGATCGCCTTTTTTCGGTGTAAGTGAAAAAGAAGTCGTTGAACTATATGGCTCCAAATGGAATTTGGAAACCAAGCCGAGCCCGTATTGGGAAGTGCACGGTCATTAAGGCCAATGGCGCCTTGGTTAATGCACTAGGGGCTCTAGATGTTTTTTGCCTTTTTCCCAAATATCTTGGAAATATTACGGTTTTAAGTATATGCAGTGCTTTTTGTAGTCTATTACGGCCTTGGCCTTCTTTAGGATATCGGCCCCGATAATACCGTCCACGGGCATAGCCTTGTGTGCGGTAAGGGCCTCGTTCACGTGTGCCAGATCAAAGAGCACGATCTTTAGCTTCTTTTTTTTCCAATCGCCTATTTCTATTCTGTTCCTTGTGGATATAAGGGTTTCCATATCCGTAGCCCCGGCACCGGCGGCCTTGATCTTGGACTCCTTTGAGGTAAGTTTAAAATATTGCGTCTTGTCAAAACCCACACAGGTGTTGGAAGCTCCGGTATCCAGGATGAATCTCCCGGTAACACCATTGATTTTGGCCACAATCTCAAAATGGTTGGTGCCCGTAAGGACCAAAGGGATTTTGAGATAGTTTTTTGTAAGCAGGAACTTTTTGAGGGAGGCCATGGCTTCTTTTTGTCAAAGATAAGGCTATTTTTGCCATATGATGCTAACCGATACCCATACCCACCTCTATAGCGAGGCCTTTGACGAAGACCGGGATACGGTAATGCAGAAGGCCATGGATAATGGCATAAGAAGATTTTTTGTCCCTGCGATAGATTCTAGCTATACCCGGCGCATGCTGGATTTGGAAAGGACATATCCTGAAAATGTGTTTTTAATGATGGGGCTGCACCCCACCCATGTAAAGGAGAATTTTAAGGATGAATTGGCCCATGTGAAAAAGCAACTGGCCCAACGAAGGTACTATGCCGTGGGAGAGATAGGAATCGACCTGTATTGGGACAAGACCTTTCTGAAGCAGCAACAGGAAGCGTTCCGGTTCCAGATACAGTTGGCCAAAGAATACGGTTTGCCCATAGTGATTCACTGTAGAGAATCCTTTGATGAGATATTCGAGGTTCTCGAAGCCGAAAAAAGTGATGGATTGTTTGGTATTTTTCACTGTTTTACAGGAGATTTGAAACAGGCGAAAAGGGCTTTGTCCTATAACATGAAATTGGGTATCGGGGGTGTCGTGACCTTTAAGAACGGGAAAATTGATCGTTTTTTACATCAAATTAACCTAAGGCATATTGTCCTGGAGACGGACGCGCCCTACTTGGCGCCGGTCCCTTATCGCGGTAAGCGGAACGAGAGCGCCTATCTCATAAATGTATTGGAAAAATTGTCGGATGTCTACGGAGTATCCCAGGAGGAGATAGCGAGAATAACCACTGAAAATTCTAGGGAGGTGTTTGGGATTTAAAGTTATGGCGGTACAGTTGCTTTCGATTTTGAACGGCCCGCAACCCTTAACCCTTAACCTTTAACCATGACTCACAAGACCCAAATTTTGTTGATATATACCGGAGGAACGATCGGCATGGTCAAGGACTATGAATCTGGTGCGCTTATACCCTTTGATTTTGATCAGCTGTCCAAACAGATTCCCGAACTACGGCAACTGGATTGTCATATACAAACGGTTTCCTTTGTAGATCCTATAGACTCATCCAATATGGATCCGGGACATTGGGCAAAAATAGCGGCCTTGATAGACAACAATTACAACGCCTTTGATGGATTTGTGGTATTGCATGGCAGCGATACCATGAGTTACACGGCCTCGGCCCTTAGCTTTATGTTGGAGAATCTGGCCAAGCCGGTAATTTTCACAGGGTCTCAATTGCCCATTGGCGACTTACGTACGGATGCCAAGGAAAATCTTATTACCTCTATACAGATTGCAGCAATGCAGGATAAGGGTAGGGCCGTAATCCAGGAGGTAGGGCTCTACTTTGAGTATAAGCTGTATCGTGGCAATCGCACCACTAAGCTGAACGCAGAGCATTTTGAGGCCTTTGCCTCCCTAAACTATCCCTGCCTTGCGGAATCCGGTGTACATTTAAAAGTGCATCGGGAACATTTACTGGAAAATATCGGGAAAAAGAAATTGGTGGTCCATAGGGAGATGGATACCAATGTAGTGGTCCTTAAGCTTTTTCCAGGGCTCAACCCTGCGGTTTTACAAAGCGTATTGGACATACCGGGTCTAAAGGCCATAGTGCTGGAGACCTATGGGGCGGGTAATGCGCCGACGGCCCCTTGGTTTTTGGAAACCTTGAAGAAGGCGAAAGCCGGCGGACTGCATATGGTAAGCGTAACACAGTGTTCTGGGGGCAGCGTTATCATGGGGCAATACAGGACAAGTGAGCAGTTAGGGGCCCTTGGTATAATCAATGGTAAGGACATAACCACGGAGGCCGCGGTGACCAAACTCATGTATCTTTTGGGAGCCGGGATTTCGGGCAATTTGTTCCGAATAGTCTTTGAAACCGCAATACGTGGGGAAATGCGTTAAAATAACATGCTAAATTTTATAAAGTAAGTTTTTTTTTGTTATTTGCCCACCCTTTGAACAAAATAGACCTAGAGAGGTGGCCGAGTGGTCGAAGGCGCACGCCTGGAAAGTGTGTATACACCAAAAGTGTATCGAGGGTTCGAATCCCTTCCTCTCTGCAACGAAGTTTTCCTTTTATTATTGTGATTTTTTTTTATCTTTAACCCTATTAACTAACTAATTTAAGTTTGAAAAAATGAAAAGATTGTTCTCTATCCTGGCTGTTGCTGGGTTATTTGTTTTAAGTACAAATACAGTAAGTGCCAAAGCTACAATAGCTACTATGGTTTCCAATTTGTCCACTTCCGTTGCTAGTGTAGCGGTTGCCGTACAGGACGACGCTCCGGCGGAAGCCCGTGGTTTTACCCAAGTCCTCAAAGAGCAGTTTATCCAAGGAGGTGCCGGGTTTATGGGAATCGTTCTTTTGTGTTTGATTTTAGGACTGGCCGTAGCTATAGAAAGAATAATTTACTTGAATATGTCCAGCACCAATACCACTAAATTAAAGCAGCAGGTTGAGGATGCCTTGGCCTCCGGAGGTGTAGAGGCTGCCAAAGAAGTGTGCAGGAATACCAAGGGCCCCGTTGCCTCCATTTATTACCAAGGATTGGATAGGGCCGGTGAGAGTGTCGAATCCGCTGAAAAAGCAGTAGTCGCCTATGGCGGGGTTCAAATGGGCCAGTTGGAAAAGAACGTATCCTGGCTGTCCCTATTTATTGCCATCGCACCGATGCTTGGGTTCATGGGAACCGTAATCGGTATGATCCAGGCCTTCCAAAAGATTAGTGCGGTAGGTAACTTGAGTGCGTCCCTGATCGCCGGTGATATTCAGGTAGCACTTTTAACTACGGTATTCGGTTTGATTACGGCCATTATATTGCAAATTTTCTATAACTATATCATTGCAAAAATTGACAGTATTGTAAATGACATGGAAGACTCATCAATCTCTTTGATTGATATGTTGGTAGACCACAAAAAATAAGTCGTACTTAAATATACTATTGTCATGCACAAGATTTTAAAAATAGTTTTAATAGTGGTGGGGGTCTTATCCGCGATACTTTGGTATTTCCTTCCGCCCAAGGATATGCCTGCCACGGAAGCAGCGGCCAGTGGTGCTATGAACGGCATGTTTTGGATTACGTATCTGCTTTTGGCCATTGCCGTTATTTGCGCGCTCTTGTTTACGCTTATCAATCTTTTCTCGAATCCCAAAGGTCTGAAGAAAACACTTTTTGTGATAGGGGGATTTCTTTTGGTAGTAATTATCGCCTACGTGCTCGCAAGTGGTACGGACGTTAGTATTGAGGAAATGGCCAGTAGGGGTGTGGAGACCTCGGAGACTACGATTAAACGCATTGGTATGGGGCTTAACGTATTTTTTATACTCACCGCCATCGCCGTATTGCTAATGGTATTGCCAGGGATTAAGAGGCTTTTCGTTAAATAATAAATAGATATAAATTATGGCTAGAAGAGCAGGAGCACCAGAAGTAAATGCAGGATCCATGGCAGATATCGCCTTCCTACTGCTCATCTTTTTCTTGGTGACCACCACAATAGAAACGGATGCAGGTCTAGATCGTATGTTACCGCCCATTGAGCCACCGGACACGGATGTTATCATTAAGCAGAAAAACATTTTCCAGGTAAACATCAATAAGAATGGTCAACTCTTGGCAGATGAGGAGCTTATAGACCTTAAGGATTTAAGGGAAAAGGCGAAGGCATTTTTAGACAATGGAGGAGACGGGACTTGCAACTACTGTAAGGGAAGAAAAAACCCGGAATCTTCGGATAACCCTGCAAAGGCCATTATTTCCTTAAAGAACGATAGAGAGACCAGATACGGAACGTATATTACGGTTCAGAATGAATTGGTAGGCGCTTATAACGATTTGCGTAATCGGGAGGCAAAACGGTTGTTCGGTCGTGATTTCACGGAAATGGAAGCGGAATACCTTAATCCGGAGACTTCTTCCAGTCTAAAGGATGAGCTTAAGGAGAAAGTGAAGAAGATTCAAGACTTGTTTCCGCAAAAACTCTCCGAGGCGGAAACCTCTACCGGGAATTAATTAAAGCTTAAAAAAAACGATATGTCAAAATTTGCAAAGAAAAAAGATGGGGATGTCCCAGCGGTATCCACGGCTTCCTTACCGGACATTGTTTTTATGCTTTTGTTCTTCTTCATGACGGTAACCGTTATGAAGGATAGCACCCTAAAGGTATCCAATGAATTGCCCAATGCCAGTGAAACCAAGAAATTGGAAAAGAAGGATCGTGTAATCTATATCTATGTTGGCAAACCTACCTCCCAATACGAAAAGGTTTTTGGTTCGGAGCCCAAGATTCAGTTGAACGATAAGTTTGCCGGACCTTCGGAGGTCGGGGATTACATATTGCAGGAAAGGGCCAAGAAATCCCAGGAACTACAAAATGTTTTGACCACTGCCCTAAAGGTAGACAAGAATGCCAACATGGGCCTTATCTCCGATATTAAGCAAGAGCTAAGAAAAGTCAATGCACTAAAAGTGAACTATACCACCTATGAGGGTGACGCTTTTAGGAATTTAAAATAGGAATGAATAATTAGTTAGTAAGGCGTTTTACATAATAAGAAACACCTTGCCGTATGGTAAGGTGTTTTTTTTTAGAGCCGAATTCTAAAAGCTGTGTGACTATACGTTGAAATTTGGTGTTCGAATCATCTTCCCTGTCGGACCGGGATTTTACGAGTACATATCCCAAATGTCATTTTTAGTTTGGTAAACGCAATCCCGTTTTAAGGGAATTGTGTTCTTCCTAGGGACATCCTAATGCCATTTTCCATATCCAGTGCAATCCCTAATTGGGAACAAGTCGATAAAAGGGTTGTTTTATCGCACTGCTTCAAAATAAAATTCAACTGTAGCTATGGCCATAACTGATTTTATTTTTCATAGGGCAATAGAGTATTTCATTTTCTTAAGCCCTTTTCCAAATACAAATAGGTATGATGTGTGTTGAACGGTAATGCCATTTATTTGTATAACTTTATGCCCGACCGTTAGACATGTCAAAAGAATAGCGTCCGGTAGTCTATTTTACGGCAACTATTAGGATTCAAATAGGGAATGAATAGGATAACAATGCACTTATTATGCGCACTACTACTAGGTAGTGGTTTTTGTGCTCCGATCTTTTCACAAATAGAAAATGATTCCATCCCTTGGGGCAGTAAGTACCTGGAAGATCAGTTTTACCTAGGCATTACATATAACTTTCTATTGGAAAGGCCAGACCAAGTTAGTCAGCGAAATCTATCCTATGGGCTTCAAATGGGTTTTGTTAAGGACATACCGATAAAGAGGGATAGAACGGTGGCTTTGGGCATAGGCTTGGGATATTCAGTGAATTCCTATTATTCCAATTTGCGGGCTACGGAATCTGCCGGCGGTATCACATATGATATTCCCGGGGAGGATGAAGTGTTTAGAAGGAGTAAGATAGAGGCCCATCAAATAGAAATGCCGTTGGAGTTCCGTTGGCGCAGTTCCACTGTGGACAGTTACAAGTTCTGGAGGGTGTATTCCGGTTTGCGACTGGCGTACGTGTTCAGTGGAACCTCCAGATTTGTGACCGAAGGGGAAAAGATATCTTTTCAAAATTCTGATATTAGAAAACTCCAATACGGTCTCACCTTAAGTTTTGGCTACAATACCTTTAACCTCCATATTTATTATGCTTTGAACCCCCTGCTGGAGGATAATGTGACCCTTGATGGTACCGATATTTCGATGAGACCCTTGAGCATAGGGCTCATATTCTACATTTTATAAGGTTTCTTAGGCCTTATCACAAAATCAACGAAACTTCCTGGGTACGATGATTCTTGGGACCACGTGGTGCCCTTTTCTTTAATCTAAAAAGTATTACAATATGGCATAAAAGTTGTTGGCTATTATTTAACGGTTAAAACGCTTTGCTTCAAGAGCTTAACATTCCAAGCATCTTGGATTCTACCATTGGCAAATTGGAATTTCGTAAACCAATAACACATATATCATGTCTAAAAGAGCAGAAGTGCCCAAGGTAAATGCCGGATCCATGGCGGATATTGCCTTTTTATTGTTGATTTTTTTCTTGGTGACCACCAGTATTGAGACCGATGTAGGAATCGATCGTTTACTGCCTCCCATGGATACTGGAGCCATTGCGGATGTTAGGGAAAGAAACCTATTGCGCATCCAAATCGATGGGGCCAATCGTTTATTGGTCGAGGAGAGTCTGGTCAAAATTGAGGAGCTTAGGGCAATTGCCATAGCTTTTCTGGATAATGGAGGAGCCGAAAGGGGTACGGAGGAATATTGTAATTACTGCAAAGGGGCCGGCGTTACGAACTCTTCGGATAATCCGGATAAAGCCGTTATCTCCCTTACCAGCAATAGAGAGACCCATTATGGGGCTTATATTGCGGTACAGAATGAATTGGTAGGTGCCTACAATCAATTGCGGAACCGTGAGGCACAGCGTCTGTTTCAGCAGGATTACACCGCAATGGTAGCGGAATATGATCGTCCCGAAACATCCTTGGTCGTCAAGGAGCGGTTAAAGAAAAGCATAACACATATCCAGGGGATGTTTCCCCAAAAAATAGCGGAGGTAAAAGTAGAATGAGCGATTCAAGGACAACTTTTCAGATTCTGATCTGGGTACGGTTTTGCCTACAACCAAAAACGCACCATAAGTAGCTGCGAAATGACCCCCAGGCAAAGACCAATAAAAAGCTCTGCCTTACTATGTGCCTTTAAGTATAGGCGGGATGTGGCCACAAGACCTGTGAGCAGGGCAAGGATGCTAAGGGCAATGGTGATGTTTACCTCAAAATGAACGCTCAGGGCGGTAAGGAACATAAAAAGTCCTCCCATGCCCATTAGATGTAGGCTTGCCTTAACTTTTAGGAACAGTAAAAAAAGGGCGGCTCCGGCAGCTGCGGTGAGTCCCAGAAAATAATAATGGATTTCTTGGACATAGTTGTCAGGGACCACCTCCACAATAATCATGAGCAAAAGAGCAATGTGGATCAGAAGGGGATATTTTCGTTCTTTACGGCTAGGCATGAAAATGGACTTTACCAGCCCAACGTTCCTTAGGATAAGGTAGGCCACTATGGGTATGATCACCGTTAGGATGAATATAGGTAAGATATTCCCGCTCTGGAGTTCCAACGGGCTGTATTTTGGGGTAATCACAAAATAGGCGAGTGTTCCTGCCATAGGAATGAACAAGGGATGGAATATATGGGAAACCGCTTTGAGAAAGTCCCCCATCAGATCTGTTTTCGAAGCCGGGCCACGGGGATACCCAATTGCTCCCTATATTTGGCTACGGTCCTTCTTGCGATAGGGTATCCCTTTTCCTTTAGGATTTTTGCCAATTTATCATCGGTAAGTGGTTTTCGCTTTTCCTCATTCTTGATCACGGTCTCCAAAATCTTTTTTATCTCCTTGGTTGACACGTCCTCACCTTGTTCATTTTTCATGGATTCCGAGAAGTAATCCTTTATCAATCGTGTTCCATAGGGTGTATCCACGTATTTGCTATTGGCCACCCGGGATACCGTGGAGACATCCATATCTATTTCGTCGGCAATATCCTTTAAGATCATAGGACGGAGATTACGTTCGTCCCCGGTCAAAAAGTATTCCTTTTGGTACTGCATTATCGCATTCATTGTAATGTACAAAGTCTGCTGCCGTTGCCGTATGGCATCTATGAACCATTTTGCCGCATCCAGTTTCTGCTTAATAAAAAGAACCGTATCCTTTTGGGATTTCGATTTGTTCTTGGCATCCTTGTATCCTTTGAGCATATTACTGTATTCTTTGGAAACATGAAGTTCCGGGGCATTTCTCCCGTTAAGGGTAAGCTCAAGTTCGCCGTCCACGATCCGAATGGAAAAATCCGGTACTACGTGTTCCACGATCCTATTGTTTCCGGAATAGGAACCTCCGGGTTTAGGATTCAGTTTTTCAATTTCGGATATGGCCTCCTTTAGTTCTTCTTCCGTAATGGAGTGCTTCTGAATAAGCTTTTTATAGTGTTTTTTGGTGAACTGTTCAAAGGATTTTTCCAATATGGCCACTGCCAATTCCGTATGGGGTGTGGATTCCCTTCTTTTTAATTGGATCATTAGGCATTCTTCCAATGATCTGGCCGCCACGCCCGGTGGATCCAGTTCCTGTACCGTTTTTAGTACCCTTTCCACCGTCTTCTCGTCCGTATAAATGTTTTGGGTAAAAGCAAGGTCGTCCGTAATATCCGTAATAGGTCTCCTTATATATCCACTCTCGTCCACACTGCCTACAAGAAATTCGGCAATGGCCCATTCCTCATCGTTCAGATAGGTGGTGTTTAACTGATTTATGAGATACTGGTTAAATGAGGTTCCTGCGGCATAGGGAACGCTTTTTTCGTCGTCATCTACACTATAGTTGTTGGTCTTGGTACGGTAATCCGGTATTTCGTCATCGCTTAGGTAATCATCTATGTTAATGTCGTCCGCATTAATACTTTCACTTTCTCCCGCCTCGTCATAAATATCCCCGAACTCGTCCTCGACACGATCGTTTTCTTCCTTACCTCCTTCCAGGGCGGGGTTTTCCTCCAATTCCTGTTTTAGGCGTTGCTCAAAGGCCTGGGTGGGCAGCTGAATAAGCTTCATAAGCTGTATCTGCTGGGGGGATAGCTTCTGCGATAACTTAAACTGTAAATGTTGCTTCAGCATGGGGCTTGGATTCTTCTCGCCTTATAAAGTTAAAAAATCAATTCTAAAACTCCGCATTTTGTGGTGTCCTTGGAAACGGAATAACATCCCTTATATTACCCATGCCCGTGGCAAAAAGGACCAAGCGCTCAAAACCAAGTCCAAATCCGCTATGTACCGCCGTGCCAAACTTACGTAGGTCCAAATACCACCAGAGTTCTTTTTCATCGATTCCGAGGGCCTCAATTTTTTGCTTTAAAATATCAAATCGCTCCTCGCGCTGAGATCCCCCTACGATTTCTCCAATACCGGGAAAAAGGATATCCATGGCGCGTACGGTCTTGCCGTCTTCATTCAGCCGCATATAAAAGGCTTTGATGTTGGCCGGATAATCAAAAAGGATAACGGGACATTTAAAGTGTCTCTCCACCAAGTAGCGTTCATGTTCGCTTTGCAGGTCTACACCCCACTGATCCACCGGATACTGAAATTTTTTCTTTTTGTTGGGTTTGCTGTTTCTAAGGATATCTATGGCCTCGGTATAGGTGACCCGTTTAAACCCGTTTTCCACTACAAACCGAAGTTTGTCCATAAGGGGCATGGGGCTCCGTTCCACTTGGGGTTTTGTCTTTTCCTCGTCCAGCAATCGTTTTTCCAAAAATTGCAGGTCTTCCACACAGTGGTTCAGAATATACCGTATCACATGTTTAATGAAATCCTCGGCGAGATCCATATTGGCATCAAGGTCATAAAAGGCCATTTCAGGTTCGATCATCCAAAATTCCGCCAGGTGTCGGGAAGTGTTGGAATTCTCTGCCCTGAAAGTAGGGCCAAAGGTATAGACCTTTCCCAGCCCCATGGCGTAGGCCTCGGCCTCCAATTGTCCGGAGACCGTTAAATTGGTCTCTTTGCCAAAAAAATCCTTGGTATAATCCACTGGCCCATCTTCCTTAAGGGGCGGATTTTTGTCATCCAGGGTGGTTACCCGGAACATTTCCCCGGCCCCTTCCGCATCGGAACCGGTAATAATGGGGGCGTGGAAGTAGTAAAAGCCATTGTCCGTAAAATATTGATGTATCGCAAAGGCCAAAGCCGATCTTACACGCATTATGGCCCCAAAAGTATTTGTTCTTATCCTTAAGTGGGCTTGTTCCCGAAGGAGCTCCAAGGTATGTCTCTTGGGTGAAAGGATGGTCTTTTTGACCTCCTCGGAATCAGCCTTGCCATGAACAAAAATATCATTCACCTGAATTTCAATAGCTTGTCCCTTACCTTGACTTTCTACCAAAGTGCCATTGATTTTCAATGCGGCTCCAACCGTAATCTGGCGCAATAAATCCTCGTTAAACTGTTCAAAGTCCACCACGCATTGGATGTTCCTAAGGGTACTCCCATCGTTCAGGGCGATAAATCGGTTACTGCGAAACGTTCTTACCCATCCTTCCACTTGTACTTCTTGCAATTGGGGAGGAGTTTGGAGCAGTTCTTTGACAGGGGTTGATTTCATCATTGATCTCATGAAAATTAGAAGGGCAAAGATAGTTTTTTTGAAGAAACAGACCCTTGAACAAAGGTGATAATCGGGCTACATGAAGTGACCTATGGAAGGGCCAGATTTAGTGAGGACTCCTTACTAAAGGAAGGAATGCATTTCTAGTCACCTAAATTCTTAAGATTTACCTCATCTTTCGGGAGAATATCAATTTGGGGTTCTTTTAATACCTGCTTGTTTGCTATACTTCTTTCTAAGGAAAGTAAAAGTGAGGGGAGCAATATAAGATTGGCCAACATGGCAAAAAGCAAGGTTGCGGATACCAAGGAGCCCAATGCCACGGTGCCCCCAAAGTTAGAGATTACGAAAACGGAAAAACCAAAGAACAGCACAATGGAAGTGTAGAACATGCTAACACCTGTTTCACGCAAGGCGGCATATACGGATTTCTGTATCCGCCATTTATTGGCTATAAGTTCCTGCCGGTACTTGGCCAGGAAGTGGATGGTATCGTCCACGGAAATACCAAAGGCGATACTAAATACCAAAATAGTGGATGGTTTTATGGGAACGCCCACAAAACCCATAACCCCTGCCGTGATGACCAGGGGGAGCAGGTTGGGAATTAGGGAGATGATGATCATCCGGAAGGATCGGAACAAATAAGCCATGAACAAGGCTATCAAAAAAATGGCGAAGGCCAGGGAGAGTACCAAGTTCTTTACCAAAAACTTGGTGCCTTTTAGAAAAAGAAGGGCACTTCCGGTCATATATACGGTGTAGCGCTCCTCGGGAAATATTTTGGCAATATTTTCCAAAAGCCGTTCCTCTATTTCTTCCATGCGGTCCGTTTTAACGTCCCTCATAAAGGTGGTGACCCTAGCCGTTTGCCCACTGCTGTCCACAAAGGTCCTGAGCAGGTCGCTATCTCCGGAAGATTGTCGTGCCACGTTCATAATAAAACTGTTCTCCTGGGAGGAGGGGAGCTGATAGTATTTGGGGATACCATTGTAAAATGCCTGCTTGGAATATTTTACCAGATTAACTACGGAAACAGGTTTGGAAAGCTCGGGAATCTCATCAATGACCTCCCCAAGGCGATCTATGCGCTTTAGGGTGGCAGGTTTCATAACGCCTTTGGGCCTTTTGGTATCCACTACGATCTCTACGGGCATAATGCCATCGAATTCCTTTTCAAAAAAGCGAATATCCTGAAAAAACTCGGACTTTTTGGGCATGTCCTCTATAGGGCTTCCTGAGATCTCTATTTGATAGATTCCAATAATGCTAAGCACCAAAAGCCCAACAGAAACAAAATACACCGCAATTCTATGGTCCCTTACAATACGCTCCATCCAATTCACGAACGCATCGATCCAGCGTTTGTTCAAATGCTTCAGATGCTTGGTTTTTGGTAAGGGCATAAAACTATAGACAATAGGTATGATGAGCAGGGAGAGAATAAAAATTCCAATAATGTTAATGGATGCGACAATACCAAACTCTTTTAGCAACTTACTTTCCGTAATGATAAAAGTGGCAAATCCCGATGCTGTGGTCATGTTGGTCATCAGGGTGGCATTGCCGATTTTGGAAATGACCCGTTGCAAAGAAAGGGCCTGGTTGCCATGTTTTTTTACTTCTTGTTGGTATTTATTGATTAAAAAAATGCAATTGGGCACCCCAATTACGATAATCAACGGGGGGATAAGGGCCGTAAGAACTGTAATTTCATATTGTAGGAGGCCCAGGATACCGAACGCCCACATGACCCCAATGATTACTACGCACATGGAAATAGTTGTAGCGCGGATGCTCCTAAAAAAGAAAAAGAAGATCAACGAGGTGACCATTAATGCCGCAAGAATAAACTTTCCGATTTCATCTATGATGTTCTGCGAGTTCAAGGTGCGGATATAGGGCATTCCGGAGACGCGTACATTAAGCCCCGTCTCCTCCTCAAAATCTTCAATAAGGTCGGTGAGGTCCCTAAGGATAAAATCTTTGCGCACCGAGGTATTTACAATATCCTTGTCCAGGTTTACAATGGTGCGGATGGTGGCACTCTCCTTGTTGTATACGATCTTGTCATAAAAAGGAAGGTTGTTAAAGAGATAATGGGCAAGACTGTCCACTTCCATTTTGGAGCTTGGTTTGGTACGGATAAAGGGCTCCAGTTGAAATTCCTGTTTGTCCTTGCTTCGTTTAAGTTCCAGCAAGTTGTCCGTGGAAAGCACAAAATCCACCTCGGGAAAGGCTTGCAACTGCTTGCTAAGTTTGTTCCAGCGGTTAAAGTTCTCCGGGGAATATAGGGCACTGTCTTTCACGGCAAATACCACGGCATTGCCCTCTTCCCCAAACTGATCTAAAAATGCGCGATATTCCTGGTTTACCGGATGATCGTCCGGAAGCAGGTTGGCCTGGGAGTTGCTAAAACGCATATGTTCCCATTGGAGACCCAGGAAAATTGTAAATGCGGTAATGAGTAGCAAAATCAGAATCCGGTTCCGGAGAATGATATTCGCGGTCTTGGGCCAGAAGCCTTGTGTAAGTTTTGCTACCACGGTATATTTTTACGGAGGGCAAAGGTAAAAAACGAACCGGTATGCTCCTAAGAATGTATGGTTTAAATGTCCGGTGATATGGAGCGGAACAATACGCTGGGAAGGGAATTGGAAAATGTGGGTTTGTGTTTTGGGCCTGTGATCAGACCTTCATGATCTCCGCTTCCTTGGCGCTTAGGAAGCCATCTATTTTTTTTGTAAAGGTGTCCGTAAGTTCCTGTATATCCAATTCGGCATTTTTTTGCAGGTCTTCCGAAATATCAAGGTTCTTTATTTCCTTGTTCGCCTCCTGGCGGGCACTACGTACCCCTATTTTGGCATCTTCTGCCTCGGCCTTGGCCTGTTTTACCAATTGTTTTCGGCGTTCCTCCGTTAATGGGGGAACGTTGATGATGATCATTTCACCATTGTTCATGGGGTTAAACCCAAGATTGGCGTTCATAATGGCCGTTTCTATTTCCTGCAACATGCTTTTTTCCCATGGCTGTACGGACAGGGTACGCCCGTCCGGGGTATTGATGTTGGATACTTGGGACAAAGGGGTCTGGGAACCGTAATAGTCCACCATAACCGAAGAAAGCATGGAAGGGCTTGCCTTTCCCGCCCGGATTTTGATAAACTCCTTTTCCAAATGCGCTATGGCGGCGTCCATACCTTCTTTCGCGGAATCCAGTACAAATTGTATTTCTTCGTTCATATCTAATTTTTATCTAATAAAACAAAAATCGGGCCTTTTTCAAAGTAATCCTTACAGTTCCACTACGGTACCTATATTTTCTCCGGCGATGATTTTCATGAGGTTGCCCTTTTTGTTCATATCGAATACAACGATGGGCAATTCGTTTTCCTGGCTTAGGGTAAATGCAGTGGTATCCATTACTTTGAGTCCTCTTTGCAAAACGTCATTAAAGGATATCGTATCAAATTTGGTAGCGTTCTTGTCCTTCTCGGGATCGGAGGTATAAATGCCGTCCACCCGGGTTCCCTTTAGGATTACATCGGCCTCTATCTCAATGGCCCTTAGCACCGCAGCGGAATCCGTGGTAAAGTAGGGATTCCCTGTTCCTCCTCCAAAGATGACCACTCTTCCCTTTTCGAGATGTCTCATGGCCCGTCTTCGGATAAAGGGTTCCGCAACCTCATTGATCTTAATGGCAGACTGTAATCTGGTCTGCACTCCTATCTGCTCAAGGGCGCTTTGCAATGCCAACCCATTGATAACCGTGGCCAACATACCCATATGGTCGCCTTGCACCCTATCCATTCCGGTAGCTGCTCCGGACAGTCCTCGAAAAATATTCCCGCCTCCGATAACGATGGCTACCTCAATGCCTTTATCAACAACTTCCTTAATTTCATCGGCGTACTCGGCCAGCCTTTTGGGGTCAATGCCATACTGTCTTTGGCCCATGAGCGCTTCGCCGCTTAATTTTAAAAGTATTCTTTTATAGTGCATGCCAGGATTTGTTTCGAACAAAAATAATCAAAAAAAGTTAGGTAAAATTGCTGTATTTCCTAAGTATGCAGGACAAATCTTCCGTACTTTCCAATACCTGTCTCCCCTTAATTGTTTCCCAAAAAAAGTGTTCGGGTGCCGCATATTTTATATCCTTGCAATGCTTTAGTAATTATAGAATTAGGCAATTATGGGACTATTGAGGGAAACGTACATAAGAATATTTTTATGGGCCATGACAGGACTGTCCTTGGTTATGGCCTGCAGCCCTTCAAAGGGCCTCCTGATGGCTGGGAAGACACCTGTAAACGTCCAAATGGATTTGATAAATGTTGTGGACGATAAGGTTTTGGTTTCCATTGATCCCGGGGCCTTTACCAAGGAAAGCATTACTTTTTATATCCCCAAGACCGTTCCGGGTACCTATAGTACGGACAACTATGGGAAATATATAGAGGGCTTCAGGGCGTTGGATTACAAGGGAAATGAATTGATGGTTACTAGGCCCGACGAAAATTCCTGGCTCATTCAAAATGCCAAGAATTTGGACAGGATCATGTACTACGTCAACGACACTTATGATACGGAGAACGAGGTGGCACATGCCGTTTTTTCACCTTCTGGGACCAATATCCTGGCGGGGAAGAACTTTGTTTTAAACCTTCATGGATTTGTAGGCTACTTTAAGGGGCTCAAGGAAATTCCTTATACCATCAATATAAACAAACCGGCCAATCTAGTGGGGACTACTTCCTTAAAAGAAGATCCAGGGGACAATACGGATAAGGAATGGGACAGGTTTAAAGCTTCCCGATACTTTGAAGTGGTAGACAACCCTATCCAGTATGCGGAACCTAATACGGAGCGTTTTCAAATAGAGGATATTACAATTACTCTTAGTGTTTATTCGCCTAGCGGCACGTTTACGGCGGCAAGCTTAAAAGGCAGTATGGAAAAAATGATGAGGGCGCAAAAAGCGTTTTTAGGAGATATCGATGGTACGCGTGAATACAATATCTTACTATATCTGTCAACCTTGGAGCCCACGGATGCCAAAGGTTTTGGCGCGTTGGAACACCATACTTCTACGGTTGTGGTTATGCCGGAGACCATTTCCAAGTATTATTTGGAAGAATCCATGGTGGATGTGGTCTCCCATGAATTCTTTCATACCGTAACGCCTTTGAACGTACATTCCGAGGAAGTACAATATTTTGATTTTAACGACCCCAAGATGTCCCAACATCTTTGGATGTATGAAGGAACTACCGAATATTTTGCCAATCTTTTCCAGGTTCGGCAAGGACTCATCAATGAAACGGAGTTCTTTGAGAGGATTATGGGAAAAATAAACAACGCCAAGAACTACGATGATACCATGTCCTTTACCTTAATGAGCCGGAATATCCTGAAACCTCCCTACAAGGACAACTATATAAATGTATATGAAAAAGGTACCTTGATCAATATGGTATTGGATATTATCCTAAAGGAGAAAAGCAACGGGGAAAAGGGAGTATTATGGCTTATGAAGGAACTTTCCAAAACCTATGGGAAGATGACTCCTTTTAAGGACGAAAAACTGATCGATGAGATCGTTGCGATGACCTATCCGGAAGTGCGCACTTTTTTTGATACCCATGTTATCGGGAATACTCCGATAGACTACGGCAAGTATTTGGCAAAAGTTGGACTTAAGACAGCAACTGTAGAAAAACAATCGGGGTATTTCTTGGACGGTGAGATTCCATTTATTGATGTGGATCCTGCCAATAACGATGTCATTTTTGTTAGAGAGGGAATCGAATTAAATTCCTTTTTTAATGAATTGGGTGCCCAAGGGGGTGATGTCATTAAGAGCATTAATGGAACGGACGTAAACTTGGAGGCGATACGCCCCATTATTGGCCAGAGTTTTGGGTGGAATCCGGATACCGAAATAAAAATGACAGTACAACGGGGCGAGCAGGCTATATCCCTGGAAGGCAAGGCAGGTACCCCTTTGTTAAACGTTAGGACCATTGTTCCCATGGAAAATGCGAGTGACAAAGAAGAGCAACTGCGGGAGTATTGGTTAAAGGGCTAGAGGAATAGAAATATAATACCAATTCAACATAGAAAATAGGCTGCTAAGGGAAATAGAATTTTCGAGTTAAAAAAGCTTATCCATTGTTCGCGTTGGCCTACATTTTTATGGTGAAAAACAGAAAGGTTACCCCTGCACCGGTCTGAGAGTTGTCCCCATTCAATTGGAAAAGACAGGTAGGAAAAATGTGTAATAAAAAACGTCCACTAAATTAGCGGACGTTTTTAATTTGAGTTAGCTTGGATTATCTCATTACTGTCCCAGTGCAACCCTCTTAAATCCGGTCACTTCCAAATTGGAGTCAACAGACTTTACATATTGCGCTACACTTTGCTTACTGTCTTTTATAAAGGCCTGATTGACCAAGGTATTGTCCTTAAAAAATCGCTTCAATTTTCCTTTGGCGATATTGTCCAACATCGCTTCCGGTTTTCCCTCTTGTCGCAATTGGTCTTTGGCAATCTCTATTTCCTTGTCGATTACGGATTGATCCACGCCTTCTTCGTTCAAGGCTACCGGATTCATCGCTGCGGCCTGCATGGCCACATCTTTGGCCGCGGTGGCGGCGCCATTAACCGCACTGGAAAGTCCTACCAAGGTAGCGATCTTGTTTCCGGCATGGATATAGGAACCCACAAATGAAGCCTTTAAGGTCTCAAAACCCCCGATCTCTATTTTCTCTCCAATGACACCGGTCTGTTCGGTAAGTTTCTCCTGTACGCTTATCCCGTTAAAGTCCGAGGAAAGAAAGGCGTCCTTGGATTCGAAACCTAAGGCCAATTCTGCCATTTCGTTGGCCAGGGTCACAAAGCTTTCGTTTTTGGCCACAAAATCAGTCTCACAGTTCAGGGATACGATTACTCCCAGGGTATTGTCGCTATTCACCTTGGCAATGGTGGCTCCTTCGGAAGATTCCCTATCCGCCCTTTTCGCGGCTACTTTTTGACCTTTTTTGCGAAGGATTTCAATAGCCTTGTCAAAATCACCTTCGGCCTCTACTAGGGCATTCTTGCAGTCCATCATGCCGGCACCAGTCATTTTTCGTAATTTGTTCACATCTGCTGCGGTAACTTTTACCATAATTCGATATTTTGTTGCTTGTTATTTTATTCTACGCCGCCCTTTACCTTGTCCTGCCACTCCTTAAGCTCGTCCCAATTTCCATCTGCGGCCATCTTGGCTTGTTTGGACCAGCTTGTAGGATCCAAATGGGCCATTCTGGAACTTGCCTCGGTTAAAATCTCCTTTATCTTTTCGGCATCGGCATCGGCCAACCCGGCAAAAGAGGTTATCCCGGCATTCACCAAGGCTTCAGCGGCTTTTGGGCCTATACCCTCTACTTTGGTTAGGTCATCGGCTTTTTCCGTTACAGGGTTTTCTTTGTTTTTTTCTTCCTCCTCGGTCTCCGACACTGCTTCGTCCACGGGCTCGGCAACAGGCAATTCCTCCTTGGTTACTACTGGAGTCTCTTTCACCTCCTCTTGAGATGTTTCTTCTTTAGGGGTGTCTTCCACTTCCAGAGAGGCCTCCGCAACTTTTTCCTCGGTTTTTACTTCAGGTGGGGTAGCATCGGCTTCCTTGCCTTCTCTGTCCGCTTGCTTTTCGGCCTTGCGGTCGGCAAGTCCTTCGGCCACGGCATCCGTCACCTGAGACATAATGATATTAATGGATTTTGACGCATCATCGTTTGCCGGGATTACATAGTCGATGGCCCTTGGATCGGAGTTGGTATCGATCATGGCAAAAATTGGGATATTCAATTTTTGGGCTTCCTTAACGGCAATATGCTCGCGCATGGTATCCACCACAAAAAGTGCTCCGGGCAAACGGGTCATTTCAGAGATGGAACCTAAATTCTTTTCCAATTTGGCACGGAGACGATCTACCTGCAGCCTTTCTTTTTTGGAAAGTGTATTAAAAGTTCCATCCTTTTTCATCCGGTCTATGGAGGCCATTTTCTTTACGGCCTTGCGGATGGTAACGAAGTTGGTCAACATACCTCCGGGCCACCTTTCCGTAATATAGGGCATGTTAATGTTGGATACCTTTTCCGCAACAATATCCTTCGCCTGTTTTTTGGTGGCGACGAAAAGGATTTTACGGCCCGAAGCCGCAATTTTCTTAAGCGCGGCGTTGGCCTCATCCAGTTTTGCAACGGTTTTGTAAAGGTTGATTACATGAATCCCATTACGCTCCATGTAGATGTAGGGAGCCATGTTGGGGTTCCACTTTCTGGTAAGATGTCCAAAATGGACACCAGCTTCCAATAGTTGTTTTACTTCGACTTTTTTAGCCATTTTTAAGATTAGTTTACGTTCCCTGAATTAGCAATGCGGCAGTGGTATCCCAATTTCCATTGGGAAGCCTCCCGCATTTAGATGCTAAACTAACATACCCTGGGCCCATTTTAGGATTTTTCCAATTGGACTTTCCAAATTTCTTCGGAACAGGGATTTTTTAATTGTCCCACCTTGGCAAGGACTTTCAATGAACTTGGTTTATCCCTGAACTTGTTTCAGGGTCTGTTTAATGTGTTGAACAAGGCATTATCCAAAGGAAGCAAGTCCGTGGAGGGCCCTATTCTGAAAATATTATCGTTTGGAGAATTGGAACTTCTTACGGGCCTTTTTCTGTCCGTATTTCTTACGCTCCACCATTCGCGGATCCCTTGTCAAGAGTCCTTCAGGCTTAAGAACGGTACGGTTTTCTTCGTTCACTTCGCACATAACCCTGGAGAGTGCCAGGCGAATGGCCTCGGCCTGCCCGGTAATCCCCCCGCCATACACATTTACCTTAACATCATAGTTTCCTTCGGTTTCGGTAAGGGCAAAAGGCTGTTTTACCTTATATTGCAAGGTGGCCGTCGGAAAATAGTCGTTCAAATCCCTTTGATTCACGGTGATATTTCCTTTTCCTTCGGAAACATATACACGGGCAACGGCGGTTTTTCTTCTGCCTATTTTATGAATGGTCTCCATTATTTAATATCGTTAAGGTTTACAACAGTGGGCTTTTGGGCTTTCTGATCATGTTCCGTGCCTACATTTACCCTCAGGTTTCTAAAAAGCTCCGATCCCAGTCTGTTCTTTGGCAACATGCCTTTTACCGCTTTTTCCACAAGGCGTTCCGGATGCTTCTCCAAAAGTTGGGCGGCCGTTGTGGATCGTTGTCCACCAGGATATCCAGTATAGCGTAAATAGACTTTGTCCTGCCATTTGTTGCCGGACAGTTGTACTTTTTCCGCATTGATGACAACCACGTTGTCGCCACAGTCCACATGTGGGGTAAAACTAGGCTTGTGCTTTCCTCGGAGCAATTTGGCCACTTTGGAGGCCAGACGGCCTAGGGTCTGTCCTTCGGCATCTACCAAAAGCCATTCCTTCTTTACGATGGCCTTGTTTGCGGATATGGTCTTGTAGCTAAGTGTGTCCACTTGGAATATTTTAGGTTTAAATACGTCAATCCCGATTAACGGGCTGCAAATGTACATTAATTAACTTGAAATAAAAATGGTTCTTTGTTCAATTTTTGTCAACGCCCAATATAAGTGCATTTTTTGGTGGAGGTCGGCGTAAGGAATTCTGCCTCAACCGTAAACATCCGGTTTTTTTCTAATGGGAGAACTAAAAGGATTGCTTGTTTAGGAGACACGGACATCATCATTTGCCTAAAGACGCTAAAGTAAATCCAAATTTATTGTAAGGATGTTATATGGAAATGTATTTATAGTTGTTTTCCACAGAGGATTTTTCCTTTATCTTTCTTGGTCATGAATAGCATTATGAGGGATATAGGCAAGGTGTTAAGCCAAAGTATTGTTTTTTGGTCTTTTATGGTGGTGTTCATAGGAGGTTTGGGAGGTTGTATAGATCCCGTGGAACCGGAGTTCCAATTTGAGGAAGGGCTTATCTTTATCGATGGTTTTGCCTCAACGGTTCCCGGGGCTTCTTTTGTCACTGTAAACACCTCGGATTTATTGGTGGGGACATATAGGTTGCTGTTCGTGGAAGATGCTATCGTGGAGTTTGAAAATATAGATACGTCCACATCTGTTGCCTTGTTAGAGAAAGAAGGACAATATCTACCTCCCGATGACTTTGCGGTTAAGCCCGGGGAAACCTGGCGGTTGAATGTGTCGCTGCCGGACGGTAGAAACTATTCCTCGGCAATGGAGACCGTGGTATCCAGCGTTCCTATCGGGGATCTAGAGGCTGTTTATAACCCAGAATTGGAATTTCGGGAGATACAAGGTGGAAGGTTTATACCAGGACATGAGCTTCTCGTAAGTTTTGACGATCCCGAAGGCCAGGAAAACAACTATTACTATTTCTACAGGACTTTTGAGGATTTGGATATCTGTGAGACCTGTGTGGATGGCTATTTTAGGAGAGGCACCTGTGTGGGATTGAATGAACCCGGGCCTCCGTATTACAACTATGTTTGTGATGGGGATTGTTGGCGTATCCGCTACCCGGAGAGCGTTTCCATTTTTAGGGATAGATTTTCGGACGGAGTATCCGTATCAAAACTACCTATAGCCAATTTGCCTTTACATACCAATGAAAATATGGTGGTGGAAGTACTACAGTACTCCATTAATGGCAATGCCTATGAATATTTTGAGGTACTAAAGGATTTGGTGGATAACAGTAGCGGTATAAACGCGCCTCCTCCCGCTGCTCTGGTAGGCAATATGTTCAATGTTGAGGATGGGGACGAATTTGTCTTAGGGCGGTTTACCGCTGCGGCCAGCTCTGTAGCTCGTATTTTTATAAATAGGAGGGCAATAACCGAAGAGGTCCTGGAGCCAAGGTCGGCATTGATTTTTGAGGAAATGTTCGATCCCGTTCCCCCGCCCATTACCACTATCGCGCCCTGCGAGGAGTCTAGATTTAGGACGGGCATACGGCCTGAAGGTTGGATAGAGCAATGATAACTGGCCATGCCCATGTATAAAAAACGTTTCTTTTTAATTGCTGCCTTTTTTCTTGCCGCTATCCTAGGGCGATCACAGGAATATACCTTGTCCCTTGAAGTATTGGCGCAAGCTACAGGACTTCCTTTGGACAATGTGCAGATAGCCATACGGCCTTGTAACTGCGGAGGGGTAACGGATGCATCGGGCAATTTCTCAATTCACCTCCCTAAAAACACCTATACGGTAATGCTGTCTTTCCTAGGGTTTAAGGATGAGGTACGCACCATAGCGCTCAACGGGAATATTGCGGAGCGTATCGGACTTTACGAAGAGGAAGAACAGCTTTCCGAGGTGGTGGTTAGGGCCAAGCGAATCCTCGAAAATATTGAGACTCCGCAAATGGGTGCTTTGCAGCTTACTTCGCAGGAACTCAAAAAGATTCCGGCTGCCGTGGGGGAGTTTGATGTGCTCAGGGGAATGACGCTTTTGGCCGGGGTAAACAATGCCGGGGAAGTCAGTAACGGGATATCCGTCAGGGGGGGGTCGCTGGATCAAAATCTGGTTTTATTCGATTATGCCCCTGTTTTCAATCCCGCACATCTTTTCGGCTTGTTTTCCGTTTTTACACCGGATGCCATTTCCACCGTGGATCTCTACCGGGCCAATATTCCGGCACGCTACGGAGGGCGATCTACGTCCGTATTGGATATCAAGGTAAGGAACCCCTATACGGATGGATTTAAGCTGAGCGGGGGCGTTGGGATCGTTTCCAGCCGCTTGTCCGTGGAAACCCCGATAATCAAGAATAAATTGTTCTTAAATGCGGGTATACGTGCCGGATTTACTGATTTTTTGCTCCCAATTTTTTCCGAACGTTTGGAGAACACCAAGGCCAATTTTCATGACGGCACCCTTAAGTTGCTCTACTTGCCTACAGAAAAGGATCAAGTGTCCTTTACCGGTTTTTACAGTAAGGATTTTTACCAATTGGATCTCATTGCCCAAGTAGAGAATATAAATGCCAGTAGCAACCAGTATGACTTCCGTACGTTGAACGGTACCTTAAACTGGATTCATGCCTTTGATGACCGGTCTAACTTACGCAACATTTTTGTGGTAAGTGATTATGCACCAAAAATCCTCTTTCCGGAAACGGCCAATGATAATAGCATTGAATTTGACTCCCGAATCAATTACGTAAGTTTCATTTCGGAGTTTTCTAAGGAAATAGACGATAAATTTCAATATTATGGAGGGGTACAGGCCAATCGCTATACAATAGAACCGGGAAGTTTAGATCCAGGTTCCGGAAACAGTATCGTACCTGTTTCCCTAGAATCCGAAACCAGTTATGAAATTTCGTCCTATGCAAGCATCAATTGGAGCGTTACGGAAGATTTGACCTTTTCTGCAGGTTTAAGATTCAATCACTTTGTTTTTGTAGGTCCTTACACACAAGGTTTTTTTGATGAGACCACAGGGGATTTGTTAGATACACGCATTTTCGAAAAGGGGGCGGGGGTAAAAACCTATAATGGTCTAGATCCCAGATTAGGATTGAACTATAAATTAGGCCAGAATCTTTCCCTAAAGGCCAGTTATGCCAGATTGAACCAATACCTACAGAATATTTTTAATACCACCACCCCCTTGCCTACATCTCGATGGAAAACCGCGGATCCCAATATTGAGCCGCAACAAAGCGATAGTTATGGTCTTGGAATTTATAAGAATATAGAAGGCAGTGACATCGAACTGGGTTTGGAAGGCTACTATAGAACATCGTCCAACAATCTTACCTATAAGCCCGGGGCCGATTTCTTTCTGGAAGAGTTCATTGAAAGGGACGTGGTGCAGGCCGAAGGGGAGGCCTATGGTCTGGAGCTGAGCTTTAGAAAACCCAAGGGAAAGTTTAACGGATGGTTCAATTATACCTGGTCCCGTAGTTTTTTGCAGTCCTTTAATGAAAATTTGGCGGACAGGGTAAACAACAACCAACGGTTTCCTTCCGATTTTGACCGACCGCATGTATTCAATGGTACCGTTAATTTTGAAGGGGACAAGTACAATACCTGGAGTTTGAACTTCACGCTCCAGAGTGGAAGGCCCTTTACCGTGCCTAATAGTGTTTTTCCGCTAGAGGAAATTGATGTGCCCATTTTCCTGGAACGGAACAATTCCAGACTTAGGCCTTTTCATCGGTTGGACTTTTCCTGGAAGATAAAGTATGGAAAGAATCCCAATCGCAGATGGGTGGGGGATTGGACTTTCACGGTCTATAATGTCTACGGTAGAAGAAATCCACTGAACCGGTATTATGAACAACGGCAGGCAGGTGTAGACGCGGATATTTTTTTGGATAGTCCTTTGGGCTCCTATGAACTTTCCGTGATTAATAGCCCGTTATTCGCTTTGACCTATAATTTTGTATTTGATTGATTATCGCTTGTAGAACCGGGTTTGCACGCGTTGCCCAGGTGAGCTTATGGTGATTGCATACACTCCGGGGCGGAGCGTGGCAATAGGAATGTTCAGGGCATTGTTCCTAATTGCCCATTGATGTTCCAGTACTTTGTTGCCGTACGTATCCGAAATAATGATATGGGCACGTGCACTGTTTTTTAACCCAAGGATATTGATGACATTGGTAGCCGGGTTGGGAAAAATTCTCACAGCGGTTTCTGTGGCGGCCCCCTTTGCATCGTTCTCTTGGGAATATCCAATTACGGATACCAGTATTATCGCAAGCAGCGCAAGCAACTTTTTCATAGCGGAAACTCTTTACGGCAATAAAGGTATTCCTGTCGGTGCACCTGAGCAAAGTAATGTTGTAAACCCTGGATTTTTAGTCTTAAAACACTGTAATTAACGCATGTTAACAGTAAGGGCGATTTTATCCTGGGTACGGTTCAATGCGCTTCCAGCCAATCATTTCCTTCGCCCAACTCCACTTCCAAGGGTACGGAAAGTCCATACGCGTTTTCCATTTCGGATTTAATAAGTGGGCGCAATTCCTCAAGTTCCGGTTTATAGGCATCAAAGACCAGTTCATCATGTACCTGGAGCAGCATTTTACTTTTAAAATTACCTTCGGTCAGCTTTTTATGAATGTTGATCATGGCTATTTTTATGATGTCCGCGGCACTGCCCTGGATGGGAGCGTTTACCGCGTTGCGTTCCGCGGCACCGCGCACCACTTGATTACTTCCGTTAATGTCCTTCAGATACCTTCTTCGTCCCAAAATGGTCTGTACGTAACCATGCTCCCTGGCAAAATCAATTTGATCACTGATATAATTGCGCAATTTGGGGTAGGTCTTATAATACGTATCGATCAGTTCTTTGGCCTCCGATCTACTAAGGTCGGTCTGGTTGCTTAGGCCAAAGGCGGATACACCATAGATTATTCCAAAATTCACCGTTTTGGCATTACCGCGCTGCTCTCGGGTTACTTCCTCCAAAGGAACGTTGAACACCTTGGAGGCCGTGGAAGCATGGATATCCTCCCCCTTTTTAAAAGCCTCGATCATGGTGGTTTCCTCGCTAAGGGCGGCAATGATTCGCAGTTCTATCTGGGAATAATCCGCGGCCAATAGGGTATGGTCCTTGTCCCTTGGTACAAAGGCCTTTCGTACCTGTCTTCCCCGTTCCGTTCGTATAGGGATATTCTGCAGATTGGGGTTATTGCTGCTTAGCCTTCCCGTGGCCGCCACCGTCTGCATATAATCCGTATGGACTCTTCCGGTAGTAGGTTCCACCTGCTCGGGAAGTGCATCAACATAGGTGCTTTTCAGTTTGGAAAGTCCACGAAAATTCAATACGTCCTGTATAATTTGATGGTCTTTGGCCAAATAGGAAAGTACGTCCTCTGCCGTGGAATATTGCCCTGTTCGGGTTTTTTTGGGCTTGTCCACTAGCTTCATCTTATCGAAAAGGATTTCTCCCAATTGTTTGGGTGAGGCGATATTGAACTCTTCTCCTGCGGCATCATAAATCTTGCCTTCCAATGTAGCGATATCATTGTTTAGTTCCTCGGATAGCGATTTCAGGAAAGCTTCGTCCAGGTGGATCCCTTCTAATTCCATATCCGCCAGCACGCGGAGCAACGGGACTTCAATGGTATTGAAAAGCGCTTCGGTCTTTGCTGCGGCAAGTTCCGGTCTAAAGTGTTGGGCCAACTGAAAAGTAATATCCGCATCTTCTACCGCATATTCCGTCTGTTGCTCCAAGGGAACTTCGCGCATGCTCAACTGGTTTTTGCCTTTTTTGCCAATAAGTTCCGTTATGGACACCGGAGTATAGTTTAGGTAGGTTTCGGCCAGAACATCCATATTGTGTCGCATATCGGGATTGATCAGGTAATGCGCAAGCATAGTGTCAAAGAGTTTGCCTTTGACACCAATGTTATATTTACGGAGCACTTTGATGTCGTACTTTAAATTTTGGCCAATTTTTTCGATGTCTTCCGATTCAAAGAAAGGCCGCAATTGTTCTAAAATAGTTTGGCTTTCCTTACTGTCCGGGGGAAAGGGGATGTAGAAACCTTTGGTCGTCTCCCAGGAAAAGGCAATGCCCACCAATTCGGCTGTTAAGGGGTCAATGCCCGTGGTTTCCGTGTCAAAACAAACAGATGTTTGTTTCATCAGCTTTTGTACAAAGAGTTTCATTCCCAATCCGTTCGGAGGAATGCTTTGGTACAGATGGGGTACGTCCCTGATGGTTTTTCTTCCCGAGACTTCTACAATGGTAGCGGGCCCTGTGCCCTCATCGCTAAAGAGCGAGAACTGTCCACTACCTGCAGGTTGGGCCAGTTTTTTGCCCGTATCCGTGGAAGTTGTTCGGGGCTGTATTTCTTCCCCTTCCTCTGAAAAGATTTTGAGAAACTGATCTTTGAGCCGACGGAATTCCAGTTCTTCGAAGATTTCTTGGACTTTGGCACCGTCGGGCATGGAGAGTTCATAGTCCTTGGCATCAAAAGTTACGTCACAGGTGACACAAATGGTGGCCAGTTTTTTGGATAATCGACCTAATTCAGCATTGGCCTCTACCTTTTCCCGCATTTTGCCCTTAAGCTTGTCCGTATTTTCCAAAAGGCCCTCCATGCTACCAAATTCTTGGATGAACTTTTTGGCGGTTTTATCACCTACACCGGGTAATCCGGGGATATTGTCGCTGGCATCGCCCATCATTCCCAAATAGTCGGTGACCTGTTCAGGGCGTTCCACGCCAAAACGTTTTTGCACCTCTGGAATACCCCAAATTTCTATGCCGTTGCCCATGCGGGCCGGCCGGTACATAAAAATGTTCTCGGAGACCAATTGCCCAAAATCCTTGTCCGGTGTTACCATATATACCTGGTACCCCTCCTTTTCGGCCTGCTGGGCCAAGGTGCCAATGATATCATCGGCCTCTAACCCGGAAAGTTCCACTACGGGAATATGCATAGCCTTCAGAATATCTTGGATATAGGGAACGGCAATCTTTATGGCATCCGGGGTCTCGTCCCGGTTGGCTTTGTAATCCGCATAGAGTTCCGTACGTTCCGCGCTGCCATCCTTATCAAAACATACGGCCAAATGATCCGGTTTTTCCCGTTTGATTACATCAAAGAGAGAATTCGTAAATCCCATTATAGCGGAGGTGTCCATCCCTTTTGAGTTTATCCGCGGGTTTTTGATAAGGGCATAATATCCCCGGAATATTAGGGCGTAAGCGTCAAGGAGAAAGAGGCGTTTTTGTTCAGGCATTTTTTAAAATTAGAAGTTTGAAATCGGAAATACGAAAATACGGATTAGGGTCTTTTTGACGAATAATAAAAGTCTATTTTCCATAGGCGCTGCCTTTCCGAAAGTTGCAGGACTTCGGTTTTGTTTCTACTTAGGACAATTCTCTCATAGAGCGCGGAATCGTACTGTCGCTGAAGTTCGCGAACGCTCTAGTTGTTTTTGATCGGCTCAACTCCATAGAACTTCCTTTCCCCTTCATTGGAAATTCGGATAAGTTTTAGGTAGTGAGACCAACTTAGCTTAAAAAGGTCGGACAGCGTCTGACCTTTTTCTACATCATTGCCCCTCAAGATACTTCCATTCTTTTTACGTTCAAATTTAACCCAACATATTGATTTTTAAATATTTCCTTTTGTTGATGTATTTGCCTTTCCTTTAAAA
>JBCBSN010000002.1:0-59444 GCA_039819225.1 Bacteroidota bacterium
AAAAGGGGCTGTGGATGCAGCCCCTTTTTAATTATGGGATTACCAAATTCTAGTCTTCTTCCAATAAGGGAATAAGGATATAGATTTCCAAGGCCCAAACCGTTACCCTCTCGCCAAACCCTTTTGACGAAAACGAGGAAATTACCATCACGGTCTCCAGTTTTAATCCTCAAGCGGAATGGGGAGTTACCGATTTATATCTCTGGGCCTGGTACTTTAATGCCAATGAGGAGTTTGCCGGAAACCCTTCGGCCACCGGGACAGACTTTAACAATTCCCCGGAAACGGCCCGTTTCATCAATAATGGGGACGGTACCTACTCCTATTCCTTTGTTCCTTCAACCTTTTACAATGATACCGGCATCACCAGGATCGGATTTTTGGTAAAATCCCAAGACGGGGGCAGTCAGACTTCCGACTTTTTGTATGATGTAGGCACCTTTCAATTGGTATTGAATGCCCCGACCAATAGTACGACCATAGTGGATTCCGGAGAAACCCTATCCATTTCTGCGGTAATCGGCACGGCCGCGGATTTTACGCTAACGGCCAATGGAAATGTAGTGGATACCCAAAACGGGATTACGGAGTATACCAATTCTGTAGTTGTCAATGGTGATACCGCATATGAATTGGAAGCTACCGATGGGAACAATACGGAGACCCTATCGTTCCAGGCCGTTATTAGACCCACGGTTCCGGAAATACCCCTCCCCGAGGGGCTAACGGATGGTATCAATCTAGATCCCAATGACCCTACTACGGCCACCTTGGTCCTGTACGCCCCCGGCAAGGAGTTCATACATGTCATGGGAAACTTTAACGATTGGATGCCGGGGGATGCCAATTTTCTAATGAACAAAGATTCTACCCAAGACCGTTTTTGGTACAGAATTGACGGACTTGATCCGAATGAAGACAACATGTTCCAATATTTGGTCGACTTAGAAATCAATATCGCAGATCCCTACTCGACCTTAATTTTGGGCGAGTTCAACGATCAATTCATCAATAACACTACCTATCCCGATTTACCGGCCTACCCTACCGGGCAGACCACCCAGGCCGTTTCACTGTTACAGACCAATACCCCGGAATACACCTGGTCCGATGCCACGTTGAATTTCCAAAAACCGGAAAAGACCGATTTGGTCATTTATGAACTTTTGGTGAGGGATTTTGATGAATTGCATAGTTTTAATGCCATCCGTGCCCGTTTGGACTACTTGGAAGCACTAGGCATCAATGCCATAGAATTGATGCCAGTGAATGAATTCGATGGTAACGAAAGTTGGGGGTACAATCCCTCTTTTCACATGGCCCTGGACAAGTACTACGGGACCCCGACCGCGTTTAAACAATTGATAGACGAATGCCATCAGCGGGGCATGGCGGTAATTTTAGACGTAGTATACAACCACGGCACCGGGCAACATCCTTTTTTCCGGCTTTGGAACACCAGTAGAGGTGGTACGGGCGGCCAGGCCACTGCGGAAAATCCCTTTTTCAATACGGAGGCGCGCCATTCCTTCAGTGTTTTTAATGACTTTAACCACCAGTCACAGGCCACAAAGGATTACGTAAACCAAACGGTACGTTATTGGATCGAGGAGTTCAGGATCGATGGTTTCCGCTGGGATCTTACCAAGGGCTTTACCCAAAACTGCTCTGCCAACGATGATGGCTGTACCAATGGCACGCAACCCGATCGGATAGAGGTGCTCAAAGGCTATGCGGATACCCAATGGGAAGTGGATCCGGATTTCTATGTCATCTTTGAACACTTGGGTGGTATTACAGAAGAAAAAGAATGGGCGGATTATCGTTTGGACGAAGGCAAGGGCATCCTCTTTTGGAACAAGATGACGGATCCCTATAACGAAACCACCATGGGATACCATGAAAACGGAAAATCCGATTTTTCCGCCGCTTCCTACCAGGTAAAGGGTTTTGACAATCCCGCCGCCATTTCCTATATGGAAAGTCATGACGAGGAACGGTTGATGTACAAGAACTTGGAATTCGGCAATGTGGAGGGTGATTATTCCGTAAAGGAACTGGACACAGCCCTGGAACGAGTAGAGGCAGCGGGAGCCTTCTTCTTTACCATCCCCGGTCCCAAGCTCATCTGGCAATTTGGGGAACTGGGATACGAATTCAGCATCAACTACTGTACGGATGGCAGCATAAGCAATGAATGCCGCACCGGTAATAAACCCATTCGTTGGGATTATCTGGACAACCCTAACCGAACGGCCATTTATGACACCTGGGCCAATTTAATAACTATGAAACTGAACGAGGAAATTTTTACGACCACCGATTTCTCCATGGATTTGGACGACCCATCGGGCCTAAAAATAATCCATCTAAGCGGTTCGGGGGACAATTCTTCCGGCAAGGGCAATACCATACAAAGCATAACGGTCATAGGTAATTTTGGAATGCAGGCCCAGGAAATAAATCCGGAGTTTCAAGAAACCGGTACCTGGTACAATCTCCTGGACGGTAATAGGGCCATAGAGATCTCCGATCCCAATGCCGGTATACTTCTGGAACCTGGGGAAATTAGGATGTTTGGCGACAACCCATTCACAGACCCGGACGATCTGGACAGCGATGGCGTACCCAATGGGGAAGATCAATGTCCGGACACCGAATTGGGTGCTACAGTGGATGTAACGGGATGCGCGATTTTTTCGCTTCCGACCCAAAATTTTAGCGTAAAGACCTCAAGTGAAACCTGCCCCAACAGTGGTAACGGCAGCATTGCGCTAACCGCCATGGAAAACCTCTCCTACACGGCCACCCTTACCGGAACGGCACAGGTAAGTGAGGCATTTTCGGAAAGTACGCGTTTTGAGAATTTATCCGCCGGGGAGTATAGTGTTTGTATTACCGTAGACGATCAACCGGATTATGAGCAGTGTTTCGATGTAACCATTACAGCACCCGAAGGTCTTTCGGTTTCTTCCAAAGTGAACCGGTCAACCCGAAAAGTAGCCCTGGAGCTAAAAGGAGGGAATAGCTATGAAATACTAGTGAACAAGGTTTCTTATTACACCTCGGGAAGTAGTATTGAATTAAATCTGCAACAGGCGGTCAATACCATACAGGTAAAGACCAATGCCGATTGCCAAGGTGTATTCAAGGAAACCATAGTGTTGGATACTACGGTTATGGCCTATCCCAATCCCATGCCTGCCAATCAGGTGAGCATCGATTTGGCACAACCCATAGACACTACCGTAACTGTTGAGGTCTTTGGTCTGGACGGCAGGTTACTATCCCGTCAGGATATCCTGCCCGTATCCGGAAAACTGGATGTGGATCTATCCGCATTTACCAATGGCCTGTTCCTTATTAATGTACATACCCAAGAAAAGATCCATCAATTTAAAATAGCAAAGCAATGAAATCCCTTTACTATTATCCTATGCTGGCTCTGGTGCTCTTCTTGTTCTCCTGTGGTGGTGGAGACGGTGATGACCCTGAACAACCGGATCCGGTACCGGCCCCTGTTGCCGCCGTTCTAATTTTCCCGGAAGATAACACGGAGTGCAATGAAGGTACCCTTTTATCGGAATCCCAAAGTAGTGTTGTTTTTCGTTGGAATGCCTCTGAGAACACGGACAGCTATCGACTTAAACTTAGAAACCTGAACGCGAATACCAATCGAGAACTCAACGCTAGCACCAACGAGTTAGAGGTAACCCTAGATCGGGGCGTTCCCTATTCCTGGTCCATAGAATCCTTGGCCAATGGAACGGACGAGACCACCGAAAGCGATACCTGGCAGTTTTACAATGCCGGACCTGCTATAGAAAACTATGCCCCGTTTCCCGCGGAGAACATTACACCAAGGCCTGGAGCGACCGTAAATCCGGGAACATTGACCTTGCAATGGGAAGGAAATGATCTGGACGATGACACTCTGTCCTATGTCGTTTATTTCGATACAGTGAATCCACCTACGACTTCCGTTGGCGAGACCACGGAAAGTAGCATAAATGTGGATACCGTTACAGAAACCATTTATTATTGGCGGGTTGAAACGCAGGATGCTGCGGGCAATAGTTCCTTATCCGAGGCTTTTCAATTCAAGACCAATTAGGATTTTATAGATAAGGTGGAAGAGGGGATTCAATATCCGGTATTCCCCCCGAAGTGTTGGATAATGCCAACATTCCAGACCTTATATACAAGAGTAGGAGACCATGAAAATTGAAACGCTGTCCATACTACTGCTTTTTTTAACCGGCGGTTGCTCAACGGATGAAACCGTAATGAACAAAGAAGAAGAACCTATAGAGATGGCCCCTGAAAACATATCTTTCTATTACGGCGCGGATTTGTCCTATGTGAATGAAATGGAGGATTGTGGTGCATTCTATAAAAATTCGAACAATAGTGTTCAAGATCCCTACCGAATATTTCGGGAAGCCGGCACAAACTTGGTTCGTCTTCGTTTATGGCATACTCCGGATTGGACTTCCTACTCCAACTACGACGATGTAAAAAAATCCATCTTTAGGGCTAAAGGCGAAGGAATGCAGGTATTACTCAATTTTCATTATTCGGACACCTGGGCCGATCCGCCACACCAACAAATTCCCAAGGCTTGGGAGAACCATATTTTGGACACGGACATCCTGGGAGATTTATTGTATAACTATACCTATACTATCTTGGATAGTTTGGACAAAGAAGGCCTAATGCCCAACATGGTACAAATAGGCAATGAAATCAACACCATGATACTCAGGGACAGTCTCTCCCAAATGGAAATGGATTGGTCCAGAAATGCATTTTTGTTGAATCAGGGAATTAAGGCAGTACGGGATATTTCCAGGGAAACAAAAAGGGATATTGGGATAATGCTCCACATTGCCCAACCTGAAAATGCAATATGGTGGTTTGAACAGGCTACCCGGAACGGGCTGACCGATTTTGATTGGATCGGGCTTTCGTACTATCCGGCATGGTCGGACTATACCCTGGATAACTTATCCTCAGCACTAACCTCCTTGATGACGAAGTACAACAAAAAACTAATGGTAGTAGAAACCGCTTACCCTTTTACCTTGGAAAACGCCGATGGGGCCAACAACATTCAAGGAGAAAACGCATTGTTGCCCAACTATCCCCCGACCCAGCAAGGACAATTGGATTATTTAAATACGTTAAAGGACATTTTGGAAACCTCCGGTGCCCAAGGATTGGTCTATTGGGAACCTGCATGGGTTTCCACCAATTGCAACACCCTTTGGGGACAAGGGTCCCATTGGGACAATGCAACGCTTTTTGATCATGATTCCCGGCCAACCCTGGGCATACAGTTTTATAATCCATCCATTACCGAATAAATTAAAGAACCTATGATACGCAATTCAATTTTGACCTTTTTGTTCAGCTGCACACTTTGTATTTCGGCATATTCCCAAGACCAAATTGAACGGGTAGAACCCCCCAATTGGTGGGTGGGTATGCATCACAATGAAATAGAGATATTAATCTACGGGAAGGATATTGCCAGCTATGAGCTAAGTTTCGGAGAATATACGGGCGTACATCATAAGCAGACCAAACTGGCACCTAACAGGAATTATATCTTCGTTACCTTGGAGATAGCGCCTGATGCAAAACCGGGCAATTTGGAAATGAAATTTTCCAAAAATAACAAGCAACGCTTTAGTTATTCGTATCCTATTTTGGCACGAGATCCTTCCAGGGCCAATATCCAAGGTTTTGACACCTCCGATGCTATTTATCTGATTACTCCGGACCGTTTTGTAAACGGAGATCCCGATAACGATAATAAGGCAGGATTAAAGGAGAAGGCCGACCGTACCTCAAAAGGAGGCAGGCATGGCGGAGATGTTGCGGGCATTTCCCAAAGTCTGGATTACATTAAGGGCTTGGGCTTTACAGCGGTTTGGATGAACCCTATCCTGGAAAACGATATGCAACAAAACAGTTACCACGGATATGCTACTACGGACTTTTATAAGGTAGACCCCCGGTATGGAAGTAATACATCGTTTAGGGCGCTCTGCCAGGAGGCATCGGACAAGGGCATGAAGGTAATCATGGACATGATCGTCAACCACTGTGGTTTAGATCATTGGTGGATGAACGATTTACCATTTGATGATTGGATCAACCAATGGCCGGAATATACCGGGACCAATCATCAAAAAACCGTCATTCTAGACCCGTATGCCTCAAAAATAGATTATAAACAATTTTTCGACGGCTGGTTTGTCCCCAGTATGCCCGACCTGAACCAAAGAAATGGATCCATGGCCAAATACTTGATCCAGAACACGCTCTGGTGGATCGAATATGCAGGAATCTCCGGAATCAGAATGGACACCTATCCCTACCCCGATATGTATTTTATGAGCGATTGGACCAAGGCCGTGATGCAGGAATATCCCAATTTCAATATTGTTGGCGAGGAATGGGTAACACGCCCCACCATAGTATCCTATTGGCAAAAGGGGAAAGAAAACCAGAATGGATATACCTCCCACCTTAAAAGCTTGATGGATTTTCCATTGCATAACGCCATGGTTACTTCCCTGAATAAGGAAAAAACATGGGCATCCTCTTGGACGGACCTATACGCCGTTCTAGGGCAAGACTATTTGTATCCCGATCCCAATAGTCTTGTAGTTTTTCCGGATAACCATGATATGAGTAGGATATATACCCAATTGAATGAGGATTTCCATAAGTATAAAATGGCGTTGGCCTATGTAGCCACCATTAGGGGCATCCCTCAGATTTTTTATGGAACGGAGTTGCTAATGAAAAACCCGGGAACCGAAGATCATGGTGTTATTCGCTCTGATTTTCCCGGAGGATGGCAGGGCGATATCAAAAATGCCTTTACGGGCCAAGGACTTTCCGAAAAAGAAAAGGAAGCCCAGGCATTTGTGAGGAAAGTCTTGAATTGGAGAAAGCGTAGCTCAGTGATACATAATGGAAAGGTGATGCACTTTGCCCCAAAAAATGAAGAGGAAATCTATGTGTATTTCAGATATGACCATAAAGATAAGGTCATGGTAATCCTCAGTAAGAATGATGCGGATATGCCCCTGGACATCAAACGCTATAAAGAAATCCTAGGTAGCCAGCTCACCGGTACCGATATTATTAGTGGTACCCGTTTCAACGGTCAGAACCAGATTATGGCAAAGGCAAGGAGTGCTATGATCATTGAAGTGGAAAAGTAATAAGATAAAAGACCGCTTCGCTTTTGGATATAAGACATTAAGACATTAATCGGTCTATCCCTAGATGCCCAAATGGTTGGCATCTCTCCATAAACACAAAGGAGCGAATTAATGATTTTTAATCGTTTACGGTGGAATCCCTTTCGATCAAGGTGCCTTTGATGATTTCGGTGCGGAAAGGGTTTTCCGTCTCCCCATTGTTCAATTCTACCCGCTCAATGAGCATTTGGGCGGCAATCTCACCCATAAGCTGTCCATGTTGAAAAACCGTGGTCAGGGTGGGGCTCACATATTTGGAGAGCATTCCGTCCGTAAAACCGATAAAGGGGATATCCTCGGGAACCCTTAACCCTGCACCCTGCGCCACACGCATACAGTGCACGGCGAACATTTCGTTTACGCAAAAGGCCGCGTCCACCTTTTTCCCTAAGAAAAAAGATTCGAGATTTAAGCCGTCCAGGCCTATATAGGAATACGGCAATCGAATTACGAGTTCTTCATCAATCTCCAGATTTCGTTCCTTTAAGGCATCATAATATCCTTCTTCCCGCTTGTTGCTTACATTTAGGTAATTGTCCGTGGTCACCAAAGCCACTCGTTTTCTTCCCTGATCCAAAAATCGGCCCACCATTTCCTTGGAAATTTCCCGATCATTGATCACAACCTTATCACACTTTACGTCTTCTGTAATCCGATCAAAGAGAACCAAGGGAATCCCCTGCTCCATAACCTCCTTTAGATGGTTAAAGTCGTTCTTAAGCTGAGTTTCCGCCGAGAGGGCCATAATAAAACCATCCACGCTTCCATTGGCCAGGAGTTCCATATTAATGACCTCCTTATCAAAGGATTCATCGGACACGCATACAATAACGTTATACCCCCTTTCATTGGCATATTTCTCTATACCGCGGAACACAGTGGTAAAAAAATGATGGACAATATCCGGGATAATGACCCCAATATTTTTAGTACGCTTGTTCTTTAAACTAATGGCCACATTATTGGGCCTATAGTTATAAAGCTTGGCAAACGCCTGTATTTTCTCCTTGGTTTCCCTACTTATTGCTGTTCTTCAGTGCCTTGGATACGGTAGAAACGGAGACTTCCAGTTCCCGTGCAATATGTTTTAACGTTATTTTTTGCTTCACATCAATATGTCGGAATTCATAGAAGAAAAATAATCATTATATGACCCAAACCCTAATAAAAGTATTGAATATTTAACAGTGCTCTCGGACATGGCATACGGTGTTCCAAAAATTGGGGAAGAAACAAAAAATGTTATATTTGAATAAAAATTGCCATTTTATCATTGAAATCCACTTTTAATACGAATTTCGAACAGATACAATCCGCAATTTGCGATTGTTTCATAATAAAAAGTTATTAACACGAAACCGTTTTCGTAGTGTTGCGGTTTGGCATTAATCGGATATTAACATCTATTTTACATATTTTTAACCTCAGGACTAGAATTAACTCAACTTAAAAAAACACTATTTATGAAGATTACGCTATTCAAAGGCCTGTTACTGGCCACGGCATTTATGTGCCTGGGTCATATACAGGCACAACAAGAAGTGACGGGTACCGTTTCCGATGCTCTAGGCCCGTTGCCGGGTGCCAGTGTCATTGAAGTAGGGACCACCAATGGCACACAAACTGATTTTGATGGTAACTTTACTTTAGAGGTTGGTGAGAACGCAACCCTCTCAGTCAGCTATGTAGGTTACAAAACAGTGGAGGTGGCTGTTGGTGCACAGACCACCATAAACGTTACCCTACAAGAAGATGCCCAGGCTTTGGACGAAGTGGTCATCATCGGTTATGGGGCTACAACGGTAAAGGATGCCACCGGAGCGGTAGCAGCGGTAAATTCCGAAGATTTTCAAAAAGGTATTATTTCTTCCCCGGAACAATTGATACAAGGTAAGACCGCTGGGGTACAAATTACCCAGGCCAGTGGTGAACCCGGAGCAGGAGTTGCTTTGAGAATAAGGGGTACCGCCTCTGTAAGGGGCAACAACAGCCCCCTCTTTGTAATCGATGGGGTTCCCGTTTCCAATGAAAATGTGTCGGCCACGGGTGCTGACATTGGTGTCGGAACCAGTGGTTCCAGAAACCCTTTGAATTTCTTGAACCCTAATGATATTGAAAGCATGAGTATCTTAAAGGATGCCTCGGCTACGGCCATTTATGGATCCCGAGGGGCCAACGGTGTTGTAGTCATTACCACCAAATCCGGAAGGGGCGGTGGTAACCAAGGTACTTGGAATTTTAGTAGCAATTTAAACATTGCCACACCTGCAGATCGTTTCGACTTATTATCGGCGAGTGAATTTAGGGAACGGGGAGGTGCCGATTTGGGTAGTTCCACGGACTGGCAGGATTTTATCTTTAGGACTTCCGCCTCAACGGATAACAACTTATCCTATTCCCAAAACTATGGTTCCGGAAATGTACGGGCGACCTTTAGTTATAACAAGCAATTTGGGATTATAGAAAATACGGACTTGGAAAGGATTACGGGAAGAATAAACTGGAGCCAACGTTTTTTGGATGACAAATTAAAAGTCAATCTACAGGGAACCATAGCCAGAATAAATGACCGGATTCCCTTTATCAGTAGGACTTCTGGAAGTACAGGGGATTTATTGGCAGCGGCTTATTATTCCAACCCTACACGACCAACAGACCCCAGATCCGATGCCGCGCCAGATCGAAACCCGGCCAACTTATTGGCCTTTTACGACGACAATACTAACACGAACCGATTTTTGGGGAACATTTCCTTGGATTATGCTTTTACAAATGAACTGTCTGCCAAATTAAACTTAGGACTGGATACTTCCGCGTCTACCAGAGGTCAAGTAGTGGGGCCCAGAATCAATGGTATAGACAACGGTGCTGTAGGAAATGGCCGTGCCGCTGTGAGTAATTTGGATACCGATAGCAAGCTGTTGGAATTTACCGTTAATTACAAGAAGGATTTTGAAAATTCAAACCTGGATGTGTTGGTGGGCTATTCCTTTCAAGACTTTGCCCGAGCGGGACAAAACATCCTTGGTCAAGGCTATGCCGCGTCCGATCTAAACGGTATTGTTCAACTTACCGAAGACGCCTATGAGGCTACTAAAAATCTGGCCAGTAGCTACCAGGCCTATGGTATAGGGACTTTTGAGGACCGTCCCGGTGCTGGGGATCAGTTTCGGATTTTGCAGATATCGCCTAGCATTAGCGACACTACGCAACCCTTGCCAAATATCCCCATTGACGCCTTGGCCGTTGATACCTTTGATACTACGGATGAACTTCAATCCTTTTTTGGTAGGGTCAATTATACGCTTTATGACAAATACTTGTTTACAGCTACGGTCAGGGCAGATGGTTCCTCTCGATTTGGGGGCAACAATCAATATGGTATCTTCCCTTCGGCCGCCTTTGCTTGGAAGCTGAACGAAGAGGATTTTATCAATGAGGATACCTTCTCCACATTGAAACTCAGACTGAATTGGGGTATCACCGGTAACCAGGATGGGCTAGGTCACGGCAACTTTTTGAATCGGACCCGGTGGTTAAATTCCGATCCGGATATCCCTAATGCTTTGGGAATATCAGCCAATTCGCAGCTTACTGCCCCAGCCACATCGGAGATTGCATTTGCCAATCCGGATTTGAAATGGGAAGAAACTGCACAGTATGGGCTGGGTATCGATTTTGGATTTAATAACGATCGTTTAACGGGCTCCCTGGATGTATTCCGAAAAGAAACCACGGACATTTTATTGAACCTTCCGGCTGTCCAACCTTCAACCTCCCCTTTTGTTTTTCAAAACGTGGATGGCACCATAGTGAATCAAGGGATTGAATTCGGCATTGATTATAATATTATTGATACCGAAGATTTTTATTGGAACGCCAACTTTAACATTACTTACGTAGAGAACGAGCTCACAGACTATGAAGGTCCGGACATCCAAGCAGGCAACTTATATGGCCAAGGACTCACCGGCACTACTTCTCAAATCTTGACGAATGATAGGCCGTTGTTCACCTATTTTCTTCGTGAAGTAGACGGAACCGACGTGGCCACCAATCCTAGCATTTTGGACAAATCGGCATTACCTACTTGGATATCGGGGCTTTCCACAAGTGCTACTTACAAGAACTGGGACGCTTCTCTCTTCTTTTCCGGACAATTTGGGTTTTATGTATACAACAATACCGCCAATGCGCTTTTTGCAGCACCTCAAATTGGGAGTAGAAACAACTTGCGAAGTGTAGTGGACAATGGAATAACGCTCTCCTCCACAAACCCAAGTACCTTCTTTCTAGAAAAAGGCGACTTTGTACGACTTCAAACCGCTTCTATTTCATATAATGTTCCTTTAAAAGAAGGTTTGTTCAAAAGCATGCGTATCAGTGCCATTGGCCAAAATCTTTTTTTAATTACGGATTATAGCGGCTTGGATCCAGAGGTGAGCACCGTGGACATTCCGGATAACGGTCTGCCTTCAGCCTCTATCGATTACCTTTCTTATCCCAGGCCCAGGACATTTAGCATCGGATTTAACGTTACTTTTTAAAAAAAATATGATGAAAAAGTTATTTAATTATTACATGTACGCTGTACTCTTATCCGTGATAGCGGCCTCGTGCACGGATTTGGAAATTGAACCTACAGATTCCCTAATAACTGATGGATTTGCAGGGGTAGCCGATATTAATGGGGAAGTAGCCAACCTTTCCAATATTGTTGCCGGTGTTTATGGCACCCAAGACAACCTTCATGCCTTAAATGAAGTTTCTTCGGATGAATTCCTGGTGGCTACCCGTGGTACGGATTGGGGGGATAACGGTCGTTGGCTCTCCATTCACCAACAGACTTGGGATCCCGAGTTACAGGATATTCGTTTTGCTTGGCGCGATATTAACAGTATCACTATTAATGCTACTCGTATCATTGATCCGGTAAGTGAAAACACTTCTGACGGAGATGTTACGCAATTGAAGGCAGAGGCCAGGTTCTATAGAGCATGGGCCATGCACTGGCTTTTGGATATGTGGCGCCAAGTGCCTTATCGGGATGTAAATTTACCCAACAGTGCAATTCCCGAAGTGTTAACGGGCCAGGTTGCCATAGATAGTATCGTGGGCGATTTGAATATTGCGGTACGTGATCTTCCCGAGGTTGGAGCCGGCGATGGTATTGCTTTAAAATCATCTCCGACCAAGGCAGCTGCAAGGCATCTATTGGCTTGGGTTCACCTCAATAAGCACGTGTACTTGGAAACCGAACCAGCGGCCGCGGACATGCAAGTCGTTATAGATGCGGTGGACGCTATTAGTGCGGAAGGTTACAGTTTGGCGGCTTCCGGGGATTTCTTCGATATTTTTAGGCCTAGTAACGATGTAGAGACCATTTGGTGGAACCCCTCGGATGCCGGTCCCAGAACATGGTATACGCTTCATTACAATCAAAATTTTCCCGGATTCAATGACGGAGGAGGTTGGAACGGGTTTACTACGCTTTCCGAGTTTTACCAATTGTTCGAAGGAGATCCGGACACCAATTATCCAGGAGATGGTCAAGAAGAGCGTAGAGGAATGGTACATGATCCAACAACTGCGAACGCCGAGAATCTAGGGATTGGTCTGGGCTTCTTAATAGGGCAACAATATGAACAGGATGGCACTCCTTTGAATGCAAGGGCGGACGTGGATAGCCCCCCCCTGGTCTTTACTAAAGAAGTGCTACAAGGGGAATTTACTGCCCCAGGGGATAATGCATTATTGGAAACAGCGGGTACTAGGATGTTGAAGTATCATCCAAACGAAGAAGGTGGGGATAGAAGAAGACATGTTGTGGCCTATCGTTATGCCGATGCTTTCCTAATGAGAGCGGAAGCTATGTGGCGAATGGGACAAGACCCATCTACCATGATCAATCAATTGCGAACTACCCGTGGTGCCACCCCTTTGGCTACCGTAGGGGAAGCAGATTTATTAGCGGAACGCGGAAGGGAAATGTATACCGAGTTAACCAGAAGACAGGATTTAATACGTTTTGGACAATTTCTAAGATCTTGGAATCTTAAAGACGCCGGAGATGCCCATTTGGAAGTATTCCCAATACCCATTTCTGATGTATTGGCCAATCCCAACATTGTACAAAACCCAGGATATTAGTAATTTTTCTAGTTTAAGTGTGAAGACCGCTCGGAGGGGCGGTCTTCTTTTTTCATAAGACCATCTTCTTCCCATTATGGGCCAAGGGCAGCATTGCCCCTCGCGGTCGCCTTATAAATGGATATTATTTTGTATCCCCAGGAATGGTTTTAGAGAGATTGGCTATCTTGCAAAAACAGTCATTGGAATGGCCCGGTCGGACAGCGGATTATAGTTTTTCAAAACGCTTTATAAACTTCTTCTTTTGGCAAAACAGCACATATATCATCTTCTTTTATGGTCGGTCTTTAGTATCGTTCTCAGTCTTTCCTGCACTTCGGAAAAAAAAGACACCTTAAAGAAAGAGTCTCGAGGGATGGACTTGTTTTCCACGCTTCCGCCGGAGGAAACAGGCATCCATTTTATCAACACTGTTGAGAACCAAAAGGACTTTAACATTTTTAAGTACCGTAATTTCTATAACGGTGGCGGGGTGGCCATAGGGGACATCAATAATGATGGGCTCGCGGATATCTATATGACCGCCAATATGGGCCCTAATAAACTCTTCCTTAACAAAGGCGACTTTACCTTTGTAGACATTTCGGAAAAAGCGGGGGTCACGGGCAACAAGCCTTGGTCTACGGGTGTGGTCATGGCGGATATTAATGCGGACGGTCTGTTGGACATTTATGTGAGCAATGCGGGCAATATGGAAGGCAACAACCATGATAACGACCTGTACATCAACAACGGTCCTTCGGCAGGCTCAGGAACCATTACTTTTTCTGAAAGGGCGAATGAATACAACCTGGCCAAAACCGGTTTTTCCACTCATGCCTCCTTTTTTGATTATGACAAGGATGGCGATTTGGATGCCTACATTCTAAACAATAGCAACATTCCCGTAAGCAGCTTGGGCTATGCCGAACAAAGGCAGGTAAGGGCCCAGGATTGGGAAGGGGTTCCTGATATTTTCAAAGGTGTGGGGGACATGCTCTTGCGTAATGACAATGGAACTTTTGTGGACGTGAGTGAACAAGCCGGCATTTATGGAAGTCTTATCGGTTTTGGGCTAGGGGTAATGATCAGTGACATCAACAATGACCTATACCCCGATATTTATGTGTCCAATGACTTTTATGAACGGGATTACCTTTACCTGAACAATCAAGATGGTACGTTTACCGAGGACATCAAAAATTGGACGGGCCATCTCTGTCTTTCGGCCATGGGGGTGGATATGGCGGACATCAACAACGATGGACTTCAGGACATTTTTATCACGGACATGCTGCCCGAGGGCGACCAAAGGGTAAAATCCGTTATGGAATTTGAGGGCTACAATGTCTTTAAATTAAAACAGAGCAAGGATTTTTACCAGCAGTACATTCAAAACACCCTGCAATTGAACAATGGTAACGGTTCCTTTTCGGAAATCGCCTACCACGGCGGGGTCGCCAAAACGGATTGGAGTTGGGCCGGATTGCTCTTTGATATGGACAATGACGGCCTACGGGATATCTATATCACCAATGGGGTAAACCACGACCTCACGGATTTGGATTTTGTTGATTTTTTTGCCAACGAGGTCATCCAGAAAATGGCGTTGACTGGAAAAAAGGAGTCCATAGATTCCATCATCAACAAAATGCCGGTTAAGCCACAGCCCAACTATGCGTACCAGAACAATGGGGATATTACCTTCAAAAATGTATCCGGGGAATGGGGGTTGGGAGTGCCCAGTCTTTCCAATGGTGCCGCCTATGGAGATCTGGACAATGACGGGGACTTGGATCTGGTGGTCAATAATGTAAATATGCAGGCTTTTATATACCGCAACAACACGGAAAAACTTACGGAAAACAACTATCTGAAATTAAGGTTTAAAGGCGCTGCGCCCAACCTGTTTGCCATTGGCACCAGCGTCCGGTTGTATTACCGGAACAACTCGGTGATACAGGAACTGATTCCGTCCCGAGGTTTTCAATCCTCCATGGATTACGTGATGACCATTGGGGTGGGTACCGCCAAGAAGATAGATTCCCTTCGTGTACTATGGCCGGACGATACTACACAGAAATTGGTGGACATAAAAACCAACCAAGAACTCGTTTTAAAACAGGACGAGGCGAATGAGACCCTTAGCCCCCCCAAACCTAACCAGGTGAAAACCTTGGTCATGGAGGTAAGGCAATCCGCTTTAGAGACCCATAACGAAAATACCTACCAGGATTTTGATTATGAAGGTCTTATCTCCAAATTGCTTTCCCAAGAAGGTCCGGCAATGACGGTAGGCGATGTGAATGGCGACGGCAATGACGATGTCTTTATAGGCGGGGCAAAGGGACAAGCCGCACAACTGTACCTGGGCAAAATAGGTGGGGTATTGCGGCCCTTGCACCAAGATGCGTTCCATTCCCATAAAGCGTATGAGGATACGGCCGCATCCTTTTTGGATATAGATGCCGATGGGGACTTAGATCTGATCGTTGGTTCTGGGGGAAATCAGGTTGCGGACAAAGCCAGTTACAAAGCCAGACTTTACCTAAACAATGGCAAAGGGGTCTTCAAGGAGGCACATGACGACCTCCCCAGTACATTTCATAATATCTCCACGATCGGTCCATATGATTTTGACAAGGATGGCGATGTCGATGTTTTTGTGGGCTCGCGAAGTGTAGTAGGGACCTATGGGGTAGACCCGGACCATCTTTTCTTGGAAAACAATGGTGATGGCACTTTTACCGATGCCACGGAAAAAAGGGCCTATGCTTTAAAAGATGCGGGAATGGTCACCGATGCCCTCTGGGAAGACATGGATGGCGACGGGAAAAAAGACCTGATCACCGTGGCGGAATGGGGCACCCCTATGATTTACAAGAATTCGGGAAGAAGGCTTTCAAGAATGTCCTCTAGTCTGGATAGCCTTAGCGGTTGGTGGAATACGATTGAAGGTACAGATCTGGATCAGGATGGGGATATAGACCTTATCCTGGGCAACCAGGGTAGTAATGTGCCCTACAAGGCCACCAAGGAAAGGCCCATGAAGTTATGGATCAACGATTATGACGACAATGGCACGCTGGAGCAAATTGTTTCTCAAAATTTTGATGGAAAAGACTATCCCTTACATCAAAAAAAGGAAATGACCCAACAGATCAATTCCTTGAAAAAGCAAAACATAAAAGCTTCCGAGTATGCCAAAAAAACAGTTCAGGAGTTGTTTCCCACAGCCATTTTTGAAAATACGATTGTAAAGACGGGGAATACCATGGAGTCCATCATCGCTATAAACGAGGGGAACGGAAAATTCAGCATAAAGCTCTTGCCAAGTCGTGTTCAATTATCCTGTGTATGCGGCATTAGTTGCGCAGACCTTAACCAGGATGGTCATACGGATATCCTATTGGGAGGCAACAACTTTGAGTTTAAGCCCCAATATTCACGCTTGGATGCGGGCTATGGGGATGTTTTGTTGGGCGATGGCAACTTCAACTTTACCTGGCAGGATTACAATAGCAGCGGCTTCTTTCTTAAGGGCGAGGTAAAACACTTGGGCCAGATAAAGGACAGCAAGGGCGACCGTTATGTGGTGGCCGCCATTAACAATAATGTTCCCAAGATCTTTGCCCTACAATGAAAAAGTGCGGCATCCTCATTTCCCTTTGCTGTTGTACATGGGCCTGTACCGATAATGGAGGGGCGCTTTTTAAAATTGCCGATCCCAAGGAGACCGGTATTTCCTTTGCCAACACCTTGACGCCGACCGAAGATCTGAATATTTTGGATTACCTCTATTTCTACAATGGCGGGGGGGTGGCCATTGGGGATGTGAACAATGATGACCTCCCCGACCTCTTCTTTTCGGGCAACCAGGTTAAAAATAAATTGTACTTAAACCAAGGGGGGCTAAACTTCAAGGATGTTTCCGAAAGAGCAGGTATTGGTGGAAATAGCGACTGGAACACCGGGACGGTCATGGGAGATGTAAACGGGGACGGCCTATTGGATATCTACGTCTGTGCCGTTGTGGGCCTAAAGGGTCTTGATGGGCATAACGAACTTTTTATCAACAACGGTCCTTCCGCGGACGGCTTGGTGACCTTTACTGAAAGTGCAGCGGAATACGGTCTGGACTTTGACACCTATAGTTCTTCGGCCGCTTTTTTGGATTATGACCGGGACGGCGATCTGGACATGTACCTGTTAAATCATGCGGTACACACCCAGGAATCCTATGGACGAGCCGATCTAAGAACAAAAAGGGATTTTCAGACCGGGGATAAATTGCTCAGGAACGAAGAAGGTTTTTTTGTGGATGTTAGCGAGGAAGCCGAAATCTATGGTGGCCCCAATGGGTATGGGCTCAGTGTTGCGGTATCCGATTTTAACAGGGACGGATGGCCGGACCTTTATATCAGTAATGATTTCCATGAGGACGACTATTATTACCTCAATAAGGGTGACGGCACCTTTAGGGAAAGCCTTACCGAGTATTTTAGCCATACTTCCCGTTTTTCCATGGGCAGCGATGTGGGAGATATAAATCATGATGGATGGCCCGATCTAATGACTTTGGACATGCTTCCAGAAAAGGAAAAGGTCCTAAAGGCCTCCCAAGGGGATGTGGATCCCCAGATTATGCGTTTGCAGACCCAGGAATTTGGGTATCACTATCAGTATAGCCGAAATATGCTGCAACTGAACAAGGGAAATCATTTCTCGGAAGTAGGTCTCCAAAGCGGTGTTGCCGCAACGGATTGGAGTTGGAGTGCCCTTTTGGCGGATTACGATCAAGATGGGCGGCAGGATATTTTTATATCCACTGGAATCCCCAAAAGGCCCAATGATCTGGATTTTATCAATTTTGTATCATCGGAGCAGATCAAAAACAAGATCAACACTACCAAATTGGTCGATCAGGAGGCTTTGGATCTAATGCCGTCCGGGAAAATCCATAATTATATCTTTCAGGGAACAAAGGCCCCTCGTTTTACCAATAAATCTGGCGTATGGATTCCTAAAGACACCTTGGTTTCGGGTGCTACGGCCATGGGCGATCTGGACAATGATGGGGACTTGGATTTGGTGACCAACAATATCAACGGCTTTTCCTCCCTCTATAGGAATACCACCAATGACCAAAGCGGTTATCTAAAAATAAAATTGCGTAGTCCCGGCAAAAACCGGAATAGTATAGGGGCCAAGGTGTTTTCCTACCACAAAGGTATCATGCAGTATAAGGAGTTATACACCGTTAGGGGTTTTCAGGCCTCTTCGGAACCCATAATCCATTTTGGATACGGCGATGTACGGGAAATCGATTCCCTAAAAATCATTTGGCCCGATGGCACCTATCAGGTAGAACGGAAAATTGCGGTAAACCAGACCTTGAAAATACAACCGGAAAGTGTTGAAAAACTGGATTACCAGTCGCTACAATGGAGCGGAAACCCCCTTTTCCAAAAAATCGAAGACAAACTAGGCCTCGATTTTAAACACCAGGAGGATATCTATTCCGATTTTAACCGGCAAAAACTAATGCCTTATCAAGTTGGGGACCGCGGTCCGGCAACGGCCGTGGGAGATCTGAACGGAGATGGCCGGGAAGATGTATTTTTTGGAGGTTCCAAATATATTCCATCGGAAATCTACATTGCTTCGGATTCCACTTTTATTCCCAAAGATTTTCCACAGATCGGCAAGGACTCCATCAAGGAGGATGTTTCCGCCATAATTGCCGATTTTGACCAAGATGGCCATAATGATCTGTTTTTGGGTTCGGGAGGGGCCGATTTTTTTGACCGGATGAAACCGCTATTGGATTCCTATTATGTAAAAAGGGATTCACTTTTTGAGGCAAAGCCCCTTCCACAGTATTTTGAAAATGCCTCTGTGCTTCGCCCCTATGATATGGATGGTGACGGGGACCTGGATCTTTTTGTGGGGAATCAAATGGTTACCAATGATTTTGGCCGTAGTCCCAATTCGGTAATTCTTGAAAACGAAAAAGGGGAATTTCGAATTTTGGAGGACCGTGCCCTGGATAATTTGGGAATGGTTACGGATGCCGTTTGGGAGGATTTTGATAGGGACGGGCTGAAAGATCTCATAGTGGTAGGGGAATTTATGGCCCCTGTTCTCCTGAAAAATGAAAAGGGTAGCTTCGCAAAACAAAAAATAGGGAATGGGAAATTGACCGGTCTTTGGCAATGCGTCCTTCCCGCGGATATAGACCATGATGGGGATACCGATCTTGTATTGGGCAATTGGGGTACCAACAGCAAATTCCAGGCCACTGCAAAAAGGCCCTTACACCTATATTATGGGGATTTTGATGCCAATGGGCAATCCGAGACCATCACTGCCCTTGAAAAAGATGGGACGTATTATCCCTTGGAAGGTCTGGACGGGCTTTCTTCCCAAATCGTTAGTCTTCGCAAAAAATTTAATACGTACCAAGCTTTTGCCGGGAAGTCCATGGACGACATTTTTGAAACTTCCATTTTAAAAAAGGCCACCATCCTTGAAGTAAATGAACTTCGATCCGGCTATTTAAAAAATGAGGAAGGGCAATTTACTTTTGTTCCCTTTACCCAGAACCTGCAAATGGCGCCCATTACCGCTTTGTTGCATTTTGACTTTGACGGGGAGGGCAAAAAAGAGGTCCTGGCCGGGGGGAATTATTTTGGGGTAAAACCCTATCATGGTAGGTTGGGATCCTTCCCCGGGGCACTGATCAAAGATGAAAACGAAATAGTAATGGGAAATCAGATAGGGTTGGATTTCTGGGGAAAATCCATTCGGCATTTACATATCATTCATTTTAAGGACAGGCCCTATCTTTTGGTTAGCGTTAACGATGGCGAAGTCCAGGTCTATGGATTCCAAAAGGAATCTCCTTAGCTGTATCTACCAAAATTCTAATGTGAAGAGTATTAAAAGGTAATGAAGAATAGGTTTTTTTTGTTTTTTATGATAGCCGTCGTACTGGGCCTGATATGGTATCTCTTTATAAAACCGTATGACTATAAGGCTACCTTTACTACCAAGGCCACGGCAGGCACCCTTAAGCAAAGTCTAAAACTTTGGGCAATGCGGTTGGATAGTTCAGAGATAATCCCCCAGCAGGAATTAAACCGGTTTACCCATATGGTCAGGGCTAATGACTCCCTATTTGAATATGATTGGAGTATAGGTATCATGGATTCCGTTTCCAAGGTTGTGGTTCATATTACCGATACAAGTAACAGCCTTATGCATCGGCTTGGGATGCCATTTTCCACCACCGATTTTGAAAAAAGATCGGAACGTACAATCCTGGATTTTTATGTTGAGTTAGAGGAACATTTAGCCAACTTTAAGGTGTCCGTGGTAGGTTTGGACAGTCTTCCCCCGACCTATTGCGCTTATATTCCCTTCCAGGGCCAGCAGGCCGAAAAGGCCCGTAAAATGATGCAGAGCTATCCCATGCTGGATGGTTTTGTCTTTGGAAAGGATATAAAGACCAATGGCAGACCCTTTATTGAAGTAGAGCATTGGGCCTATCCCAGAGACAGTATTGCCTATAATTTCTGTTATCCGATACTAAAATCGGATTCCCTCCCAAAGCATCCTAAAATTAGATACAAACAGTTCATGGGAAGCAGAGGTATCAAGGCGATATACAATGGCAATTACATTACCTCGGACAGGGCCTGGTATCATTTGCTGGACTATGCCCGGAAAAATGGGATCGATGTTTTGCCTACACCTATAGAAGTATTTCATAACAATCCCAATTTTTCCAGCAATCATTTGGAGTGGGTCACCGAAGTCTATATGCCCATTTACCATTAATTTGCGAATAATACCCTGAATGGATTTGTGGACAAAGCCATAAAACAATATCTTAAACGCCCAAAACCATTCTTACATGTACACCATAGGTTATGATATTGGAAGTTCTTCCATCAAGGCCGCTTTGGTAGACTCCGAAACCGGAAAAAGCCTTGCCGTAGTGAGTGAACCAGAGGTAGAGATGGAAATGTTGGCCTTGGAGAACGGTTGGGCGGAGCAGCACCCGGACGATTGGTGGATACATATATGCAATGCCACAAAAAAGCTTATCGCCGAAAACGGTATTGATTCAAAAAAGATAACGGGGATTGGCATCGCCTATCAGATGCACGGACTGGTACTGGTGGACCAAAATGGGATTCCCCTGCGACCATCCATTATTTGGTGTGATAGCCGTGCGGTGCAAATCGGCCAAAAGGCATTTGACACACTGGGCAACCAAAAATGTTCGGAACAACTCTTGAATTCCCCTGCCAATTTTACCGCCTCCAAATTAAAATGGGTCAAGGATAATGAACCTGAAGTGTATGGGAAGGTGCATAAGTTTATGTTACCAGGAGACTATATCGGCTTTAAACTAACGGGTGAAATCTGCTCAACGATTTCCGGGCTTTCGGAAGGCATTTTTTGGGACTTTAAAGAGAATACCATTGCCCACTGGTTATTGGAGCACTATGGAATCCGTATGGATTTGGTGCCGCAAATCAAAGATACATTTTCCGTCCAGGGCAGGATTTCAGAAAAAGGGGCTCAAGAATCCGGTCTTGCTGCGGGTACGCCTATACTATACCGAGCAGGGGACCAACCTAACAATGCACTGTCCCTTAACGTATTTAATCCTGGTGAAGTAGCAGCCACCGGAGGTACTTCGGGGGTGGTCTATGCCGTTACCGAAAGCCTTTCCGTTAAAGAAAGTGCCAGGGTCAATAATTTTGCGCACGTCAATTACAAGGTGTCAAATCCCAAAATAGGCAAGTTGCTATGTATCAATGGATCAGGGATTCAATACCGCTGGTTGATGAAAAATTTGGACGTATCCTCCTATGAGGAAATGAACCGACTGGCGGCATCCGTCCCCATTGGCTCGGACGGCGTAACCATCCATCCCTTCGGCAACGGGGCGGAACGCATGTTGGACAACCGCACCTTGGGTACCCGTATGGGGAACATCAACCTAAATAATCATACCAAGGCCCATTTGTGCAGGGCCGCTCTGGAGGGCATCGCCTTTTCCTTTGTCTATGGTATGGAAATTATGACATCGGACGGTATTGTCCCAAACGTTATCCGTGCCGGGAACGATAACCTGTTTCGATCCGACATTTTTTCGGAGACCATCGCAACCCTCATCGGTCAAGAAATTGAAATATATAACACTACAGGAGCCATTGGTGCGGCTAGGGCCTGTACCTTGCACGAAGGTAATTTTAATGCCTTTGGAAAACAGGTCATGGAGAACGATTACACGATGAGCTTTCAACCTAAACCGAACAATGAAAAATATATGGAAGCGTATAAAAAATGGAAAATGGAGCTGGTGGGTATGTTGTAAAAAAAGGGTTGACCTAGAAGGTGTCGCCGAAGCAGGAGACCTCCTTATAGGTCTTTGTCTTTAGTTAGAAGTAGGTAGGAGACAGGGCGGAAGACAGAAGATAGAAGATGGAAGATGGAAGATGGAAGATATTAGAAGTAAAAAGTTTAGACCGGTGAACACGGTACCCCGGAAACTAAGAATTTAATAACCAAATAACAGACTAACGTAAAAATGGCAGTAGTAGGAGACAAAGAGTATTTTAAGGGCATGGGCGACATCCAGTTTGAGGGCAAGGATTCTGACAACCCTTTGGCGTTTAAGTATTACAATCCCGATCAGGTAGTGGCCGGAAAAACGATGCGCGAACATTTTAAATTCGCCATTGCCTATTGGCATACCTTCTGTGGGCAGGGTGCAGATCCTTTTGGTCCGGGCACCCAGAATTTTCCGTGGGATCGTCCAACGGATCCCATCGTCGCGGCCAGGGAAAAGGCCGATGCCGCTTTTGAGTTTATAACCAAAATGGGCTTTGGTTATTTCTGCTTCCATGATTTTGATTTGGTCCAAGAGGCATCCACATTTGCGGAATCAGAAAAAAGACTGGCCTCCATTGTGGATTATATCAAGGACAAAAAAGCGGCTTCTGGCGTAAAACTATTATGGGGTACGGCAAATTGCTTTTCCAATCCCCGATATATGAACGGAGCCTCCACCAACCCGGATTTTAAGGTATTGGCCCGCGCAGGCGGACAAATAAAATTGGCCCTAGATGCCACAATGGAACTCGATGGTGAAAACTATGTTTTTTGGGGAGGGCGTGAAGGGTATATGTCTTTGTTGAATACCGATATGAAACGGGAACTGGATCATATGGGTCGTTTCCTGGGCATGGCCAGGGATTATGCTCGGGGCCAAGGATTTAAGGGTACCTTTTTTATAGAGCCCAAGCCCATGGAACCTATGAAGCACCAATACGATTTTGATGCGGCCACAGTGGTAGGATTTTTGCACCAGCACGGATTACAGGACGACTTTAAGCTCAATATCGAAGTAAACCATGCCACTTTGGCCAGCCACACCTTTCAGCATGAATTGGAAATGGCGGCCGCACACGGTATGTTGGGCAGCGTAGACGCCAACCGCGGTGATTACCAGAACGGATGGGACACCGATCAGTTCCCCAATAATCTTACGGAGGCCACGGAGGCTATGTTGGTATTTTTGCAGGCCGGAGGGCTTCAAGGAGGCGGTATTAATTTTGATGCCAAAATACGACGAAACTCTACGGATATGGATGATATATTCCATGCACATATAGGAGGTGCGGATACCTTTGCCCGTGCTTTACTGACAGCCGATAAGATTATTTCGTCATCGGCCTATAGGGAACTACGCCAAAAACGGTACAGCTCTTTTGACAGCGGAAAGGGCAAAGACTTCGAGAGTGGGGCGCTCAACTTCAACGACCTTTACGAAATTGCCAAGGAAAATGGTGAACTTGAATTGCACAGCGGCAAACAGGAGCTCTTCGAGAATATCATTAATCAATACATTTAAAGAACCTATAGACCTGACAGGCCTGTGCCAAATAATTGGCATCCATAACCTGTCAGGTCCTGTTAAATTCGCAACAGGATTGCAAAGAATTTGGGAAATAGGATGGTTTTTTTATGCAAAACCCTTATTTTGGCAAATATACCTGCTTCAGGAATTTTGATAACCAGCCACTGTACCTATGACGTCATCTTTTGAGTTTTGGGATTATTTCATATTTATTGCCTATGCTTTCCTCATTCTAGGGGTAGGACTATGGGTTTCCAGGGATAAAAAGGGACATCAAAAAAATGCGGAAGATTACTTTTTGGCCAGTAAATCCTTGCCTTGGTGGGCCATTGGAGCCTCATTGATCGCTGCCAATATTTCGGCGGAACAGTTCATTGGCATGTCGGGATCCGGTTTTGCTGTAGGCCTGGCCATTGCTTCCTATGAATGGATGGCGGCTATCACCTTGATTATCGTAGGAAAGTACTTTTTACCGATTTTTATTGAGAAAGGGTTGTATACCATCCCTGAATTTGTGGAAAAACGATATTCCACCAATTTAAAGACCATCCTGGCCATATTTTGGATTGCGTTGTATGTCTTTGTCAATTTGGCTTCCGTTCTGTATTTGGGCTCTCTGGCCTTGGAGACCATTATGGGAATCCCCATGGTCTATGGCGTAATTGGCCTATCCCTTTTCGCCGCAGCCTACTCACTCTACGGGGGGCTTTCCGCTGTAGCCTGGACAGATGTGATACAGGTCATTTTTTTGGTATTGGGCGGATTGGTTACTACTTATTTGGCCCTTAACACCGTTTCTGACGGGCAAGGGGTCATGGCGGGCATAAAGACGGTTTACGAGACGGTACCCGAGAAATTCGTGATGATTTTGGACAAATCCAATCCGGAATACAAAAACCTGCCCGGACTTGGCGTTTTGGTAGGTGGCCTTTGGGTAGCCAACCTGTACTATTGGGGTTTTAACCAATATATCATACAACGTACCCTGGCGGCCAAATCCTTACGGGAGTCCCAAAAAGGCATTATCCTGGCGGCATTTCTCAAAATCATTATTCCCGTCATTGTCGTGATTCCCGGAATCGCAGCTTATGTAATGATCAATGATACCGAAACCATGACCCGTCTCGGGGAAGCGGCCATGAACAACACACCTTCTTTGGAACAGGCGGACAAGGCCTATCCCTGGCTGCTACAATTTTTGCCTACCGGACTAAAAGGCGTGGCCTTTGCGGCATTGGCCGCGGCAGTGGTATCCTCCCTGGCCTCCATGCTCAATTCTACCTCCACCATTTTTACTATGGATATTTACAAACAGTATATCAACACCAATGCTTCGGACAAGCAAACGGTTAACGTTGGCCGTATTTCGGCCGCTGCTGCCCTGGTGATTGCCTGCATCATGGCACCACTTTTAGGAGGTATCGATCAGGCTTTCCAATTTATCCAGGAATACACAGGATTAGTAAGCCCCGGTATATTGGCCGTATTTATGTTGGGCTTGTTCTGGAAAAAGACGACCAATCAAGCCGCCATCATTGGTGCGTTGGTCTCCATCCCCATCGCCTTGTACTTTAAGGTGGCCCCCAACGGTTGGTCCTCCAGCGCTTTTTTTGTGGACGTCCCCTTTATGGACCAAATGGGGTACACCACCTTATTGACCATGCTCGTTATTATAGGGCTAAGCCTTTATCAAAACAAAGGGAAGGAAGATGCTAAGGGTATTCCATTGCCCAAAGGGGTTTTTGCTACAAGTCCCAAATTTAATATCGGGGCCTTTACGGCCATGATCATTATTGCCGCGTTATATGCCTTCTTTTGGAATTAATGACCGGTATCGGTTTTAAAAAATATAGCGTAATAGCCTATAGGATGGTCATAGCAATAGATTGCGCTTGGCAATGGTCTTCGAAAAGGTATTCGTTTCTTCATATTTGCTAATTTTAACTCCTCCTAAAAACAAAATCGTTTAATTTTGAACCATTAGACCATGGGCTGTTTAAACATGATTTTTTTTTGATGCATTATTTGATTTTTAGAGATATATGATGAAAAAGTTAGCGGTACTTATAGGGATTTCGATGTTATACGCCTGTATTGGGGAAAAAAAAGAAGGCCCTATTGAAATCTCCCCGGAAGACTTGCATGCCTCTGTGGACAAGGTGACCGAAATTATGATCCACGATATTTTTTCCCCGCCGGTGGCCAGTAGGATATTTGTGTATCCCAATATTGCGGCCTATGAGATTATGGCCCAGGGGAACAAGGACTACTTGTCCTTGGCCGGGCAGCTCCATGGCTTGGATTCCGTTCCCTTGCCCAAGGCTGGGCAACCCATCAACTTTCAGCTTGCTGCCCTTACGGCCCATATGGAGCTCAACAAACGCCTTATTTTTTCGGAGGATCGTATGGAAGTGCTCAGGGATAGCCTGTATACTATTTGGGAAAGTAAAAATCCAAAGGTATTCCAAGTTTCCAAGGACTATGGTCTTACCGTCGCCGACCATATTGGAGAATGGATGAACAAGGATAATTATGCCCAGACCCGTACCATGCCCAAGTTTACGGTGAACACTGAAGATCCCACCCGATGGCAGCCCACGCCACCGGCCTATATGGATGGTATAGAGCCCCATTGGAACAAGATCCGCACCTTCGTCATAGACTCTGCCCAACAATTTAAGCCGACCCCTCCCCCTCCTTTTTCTATGGACAAAGGTTCTAATTTTTACAAGGAACTCAAGGAAGTGTATGACATCAGTAAGCGGATCACCCAAAAAGGGGATACCTCCGAGGAAATAGAAATCGCCCAATTTTGGGATTGCAATCCCTATGTTTCCGTAACCCGGGGCCATTTGATGTTCGCCACCAAAAAAATCACTCCGGGGGCCCATTGGATCGGTATTACCAAAATCGCCTCCCGTATGACCAACAGTGATTTTGATAAAACCGTTTATGCCTATACCAAGGCATCCATTGCCATGGCCGATGCCTTTATCAGCTGTTGGGACGAGAAGTATCGGAGCAACCTCATTCGGCCGGAGACCTTGATCAATCAACATATCGACGAGGAATGGCAGCCCGTATTGCAGACTCCACCCTTTCCGGAATATACCAGTGGGCACAGTGTAGTATCCGGAGCGGCAGCTACCGCCCTTACCGATATTTTTGGCGATAATTTTGCCTTTGACGATGATACCGAAGTCCCTTATGGGCTTCCCATCCGTAGTTTTAAATCCTTTAACTTGGCTGCGGACGAGGCCGCCATTAGCCGTATGTACGGAGGCATCCACTACCGGGCCGCCGTTGAGATTGGCGTAAAACAGGGGCGGGATTTGGGCAAGTTTGTCTTGGACAACCTTAATATGAAGGCCAACAAGGATATGGCCTCCCATAAATAGGCCATGCGCAAATCGCCCTGAAAGTCCTTAGATGCCCCAACATCTGCCCCAGGAAGATAAGGGTGTATGACGATAAAACCTTTAAGATAAAATACACTTAACTCTGCTACCCTGCGGATCATGGCGCTGGAAAAACCGAAATAACTCTAACTATGAAAAATGTGTATTGGGTAATCCTAATAATCCTCTTTCTTGGCTGCCAGGATATAAACAAGCCCACCGGAAGTACATCAAAACAGAGTATGGGTTTTGAAGATCCTCCAAAATGGGCAAAAGAAGCCATATGGTATGAAATTGGGGTCGAGCGATTCAGAAATGGAGATCCCTCAAACGACCCCACTTCCGAAGATATTGTTGGAGCTTATCCCGGTTTTGTCCCGGAGGGCTGGTCCATTACCCCCTGGACGCAAGATTGGTACAAACAGGATGCATATTTCAGCAATGCCAAAGAACAAACCGATGTTAATGGGAACACGTTGGAGAAGTTTGTAGATTTTGTTCAAATGCGGAGGTATGGCGGAGATTTACAAGGCGTGCTGGACAAGATGGATTATTTGGATTCTTTGGGCGTTACGGCAATCTATTTTCGCCCTTTGAACGATGCCCCATCGTTACATAAGTACGATGCGCGAAACTGGAGGCATATAGATGTAAACTTTGGGCCAAATCCTCAAAAAGACAAAGAAACTATGGCCTCGGAAGTTCCGGATGATCCAAGTACCTGGAAAACGACGGAGGCGGATAGGTTATTTTTAAAGGTCATTGATGAATTTCATAAAATGGGAATCAAAGTCATTTTGGATTATTCATGGAACCATACGGGAAAGACCTTTTGGGCATGGCAAGATGTGCTAAGGCATCAAGAAAAATCAAAATACAAGGATTGGTATTGGATCGAGAATTTTGACGACCCCAAGACCTCGGAAAACGAATTTGAATATCATGGTTGGGTGGGGGTTCCCAGTTTACCTGAAATTAAGGAAACCCAAAAACAAGATGCGTCAAAGAGCCTGACCGCATTTGAAGGCAATATTTATAATGAGTCCGCAAAACAGCATATGCTAGATGTTGCGGAACGCTGGTTGGACCCCAATGGGGACGGAGATCCCTCCGACGGTGTTGACGGTTATCGTTTGGATGTGGCCGCAGAGACCCCACTCGGTTTCTGGAGGGATTTCAGGATACATGTACGGCAAATCAATCCAGAGGCATATCTGTTAGGTGAAATATGGTGGGAAGAATGGCCTGATAAACTATTAGATCCGGCACCTTTTTTGAAAGGCGATGTTTTTGATGCGGTCATGAATTATAGGTGGTACAGGGCTGTACGTCATTTTTTCAATGAATCCCCTCATAGGATTTCCGCCACTGAACTGATTGATAGCCTAAATAGCTTTAAGTCAACTATTAGGAGGGGGAACAACTATTCAATGATGAACTATACTGGGGGGTTTGACACCCCTAGAATACTTACCTCTTTGTTCAACAAAAATAAATACAAGTACTATTGTAAGGTCCATGAAAATCCGGATTATAAAATTCATAAGCCGGATTCCACCACTTTTGGCACTTTGAAATTGCTATTGGTCCATCAGTACACCTATACCGGTGCACCCCATATCTACGCGGGCGATGAAATGGGTATGTGGGGTGCAGATGACCCATCCTCTCGAAAACCGTTGATTTGGCCAGATTATTCCTTTGAGGACGAGACCACCCATCCAATGGGCAAAGAAAGGCCAACGGATAAGGTGAAGTTCAATGAGGAGATGTTTAATTTCCATCAAATGCTTATTAAAATCCGGAAAACGAATCCAGTATTGGTCCATGGAGAAATAGAATTTATAAAAGTTGGTGGCTCAAAAGATTTGCTAGCCTATCGTCGTTATGATGACATCGACGAAATAATTGTGGTTTTCAATCATATGAATTCCTCTAAAAAAATTGAGATTCCGAAAATTTTAAAGAGAGAATACAAGGAGATCCTGGGTTTTTCCACAGTTGAACAGGCCAAAGAAAAATTAGTCGTCACAGTACCACCAAGAAAGGTTAGCATTCTAAAATATCGGCATTGAGAAATAGGGGGTTTTTTTGGATTGAAGCATGCCCCTTCTTGCCCACGGACAAGGTACAGGCACAAAGCCACATTTATTTAGCCATAACACATTAAGGTTCAAATCACTTTGAGATAAACAAACGCAAAATGGAAAGCCCCCATGAAAAAATTCTTTTTTTTACCGCTTTTGTTCATTCTAAACAGTTGTGCCAATTATGGCCAGTTGACCTTTTTGGCCAAACTTCCAAAGCAATTGGAAGAATGCTCCGGCATAATATCCGTGGCCCAAGATGCCATATGGGCGATAGAGGACGGCGGTAACCCGGACAAGATCCATAAATTGGACCTTAAGGGGAACCTTATAAAATCCCTAGAGGTTAAAAATGCCAAAAACCAGGATTGGGAGGATTTGGCCCGGGACAAAATGGGAAATGTGTATATAGGGGATTTTGGCAACAACAACAGTAATCGAAAAGATCTGATTATCTATAAACTTCCCGATCCCGAGTCAGAATCCGGTGATAAGATCGATGCCCAAAAGATTCGGTTTTATTATCCCGAACAAGAAAAATTCCCTCCTAAAAAGGCAAAACGTTTTTATGATGCGGAAGCTTTCTTTTATCATAAAGACTGGTTATATATCATTACCAAGAACAGGGCCAACCCCTTTCCGGGCACCGCCCGAATTTATAAAGTGCCCGCTAGGGAGGGCAAGCACAAGGGAATTTTAGTAGCCAGTTTTCCCACTTGCGCGGATTGGGAAACCTGCCAAATTACGGCTGCGGATATTTCCCCCAACGGCAAGACCATTGTGCTTCTCAGCTATGGAACGCTCTGGAAAATCACCGATTTTAAAATGGACGATTTTTCCAAGGGCACCAAAACCGTAATAGATTTAGGAACACGTACCCAACTGGAATCGGTCTGTTTTAAGGACAATACCACCTTATTTTTGGCGGATGAGGAAAGAAAGAATTCCGGGAGAAATCTATATCTTTTTCGTTTGGAATAGCGGCGGAGAAAGCTACGGGGATGAAATGTGGCCCCGTGGGCCAGTTTCTATATCTTAAACCGAAGCCCTGTGCGTAGGGAAAAACCGTGGCTATCGTCCAGGAGCAAGATATTATTGTTATCATCGTCACGGAGTTGCACCCTTCTGTTCATAATATAGGAGGAACGAAGAAAAAACTCCAAGTGCTGGCTAAAATGGAACTCGTATTGTAGCCCCATTAAAATCAATGACATGTTTATCGTCCGGGCCATCTCCCCGGAATCCAAGGGAAGTCCGTTCTGTATGTTTGCCGTAAACCCGTCCAACTGTATCTTCGCCTTAAGGCGATGGTTTTGGGCAATATGATATTGTAGATTGGTCCTGGGGACTCCCAGGTTGTAGGACCATTTGGGATGAAACTTCTTGTAATAGCTAATAAAAGGAAGCGGAAAGGGAAAACCTCCGTTACCGCTATAAAAAAGTCCAAGAATTAGGCGAAAGGGGGCTTTGGCGCCTTGAGCCTCCTTTTTATCCTTAATAAATACCAGCCCCCCCGAAAGTACGGCATCGTCCAGACCAATACTGCTCGCGGAAAGATTACTGCTAAATCCGGGTACAATACGAGCGCCAATGCGCCAATCCTCATTGAGCATTGCGGTATAGCCTATATTAAAATCGAAAATTTGAAAACCATTGATCTGATCTTGATCAAAGGGTCTGGGTTCATCACCAAAGGCAAGGTCTATATTGCTATAGTCCAACCCAAAGAGCATATAACTCCCCTTTCCATCAAGTCTAACGGGGTAATTGACCAGGGCACGGATACGGTTAAAAGCAAAATCGGTGGACAAACCCGGCAAATTGGTATACTCCAAGCGGGCCAGATCCGAAAGCTGACCGTGGACCGCTTGTGCCATGATCAACAGTGAGGATATACAAAAGTACCTTAAACTCAATTTTTATTCATAGAATCTGTTAAACATAACGGAAATAAAGGTAGCCCTAGTGTGCCCCTGCGACCTTTCTGTATTGCCAACGTATCGTCATATTTTTTAGATATTGGGTCTCCCATCAATTGCGCCATAGTTCCTTTTAAAATCCAAAGCCAAGACCAAATGTAAACCGTGGACCGTCCGTACTGTTAAAAATAGCCGTCCTTAACGAAAAAAGATCCGCCGCATTGGCAAAAAACCCAAGCCCATAGGAGGTATGCCACGTATCGGAATCCTCACCGGGCTCCCAGACCCTTCCATAATCAAAACCCCCATAAATGCCCAGGGCCGTGGGTAAGATACCGGTACGCATCTTACTAAAACTATACCGGATATCCGTATTTTGAAAATAGGCCGTTTTGCCCGTAAACCGTTCTCTACGAAATCCTCGAAGGCCGTTATTGTCCCCAATGTTTGCGGCCTGATAAAACTCATAGCCTTCCCCAAGATTAAAATGAGCCTTCCACTTTGTGGCCAAGACCATACGCCCACTAGGAATAAGCTTATAATTAAAGGACAGGCTGGGAATGACGTACCCAAAACTTCCGGTTTCACTAATATTGGTCTTATAGCCCACCAAAAGGGAAGTGGCCATCCCCAAGGTTGGAAAAGCCTCATAATCAAAATTGCTATAGCTATATTCCCCATGCACCCCAAAAAAACTGTTTTCGGCAATAAAGTCGTTGGTGGCCACGAATTCCTCAATGAACCTATCGGGGGTCTCCTCCACATCAAGAATCTCATAGGAAACACCTAGACGTACCTTGGCATCCATTTGACTTCGCCACACTAATGATGGGGCAAACTCGAAAGTCTCCAGTTTTACACGATTGAAATCAAGATCTAGGTCATCGTCAAAGTTGGGTGTATCGTTCCCGAATCCAAAAAAATTGATTGCGAAATTAGGGCTGGTAAAACGAGTGGCCAGTTCCAAATTCCAGTTTTCGATTATCTCGGCAAATTCCCCGCTATACCCTAGCTCAAAACCACTGGTGGCAAAATAAAAAGCACCGTTCAGGGTATGCTGTTGGGTAAAAGGGTTCTGCCGGAACCCGTTGAACGTATAGGTATTCACATAACCTATCTTAAGACCATCGTCGGGATTAAAACCAATAAGGGGAGTCCCCTGATTGGTACTGCTGCGAATTTTAAGGGGCCGATAGGTATTTACATCGTAATCGTCAATACGTTTTACCTTGCCGCCATTGGCTTTCTTCACCGTATTTTTTTTGCTTTTCTGATCATAGATGGCCACTTTACTTCCGTTTTCGACCTGGAAGACATCATGGTTTTGCCCTCCTATAAGTCGCACTCGAATTTTGGGCCCGGCCTCCCCGATTACCTCAAAATGATCATCATCATCCAAACCATACACCCAGACTTCCTTGGTAAAATTGGCATGGAAGGTCTTATCAAAAAAGAGTCTTTCCTTTTTTCCGCCAATGATTCTGTACACCCTTATCCGGGTCTCATTGGGACTCAACCGTTCAATTTGGAACCAATCGTCCTTGTCCGTGCCAATGACCGTGGCATATTTGTTCAACACCTTAAAATACTTCTCGGCGGTGTCTTCGATATTCTCTACCCTGGATAGTAGAATACGCCTTATCTTTTTTACGGTCAGGTCCCGCACTTCTTCCGGAAAATTTTCAAAAGCCCGGTCTATGACCTCCGGGGTAAGGTTTTGTTTTATTAGACGAGCTTGCTCCCTCCACTGTTCTATACGAGTCTCGGAAAGTACGGCAATATCCAACACATAGGTCTTGGGCGAGGAATTAAAGCCCTTTACACTCCTAATTTCCTCTTCAAATCCTTCAAAAAGCCGTAATCCTGGTATAAATCGGGTAGCCAATTTCATAAAGAGGCCATCCCCTAATATGGAATACGCCTGATCGCGGTCTCTGGGAAGTGGCCTGTACAGCACTTTTCCGGTCTCCTTGTCCTTGAACTCCACCCAACGCCATTGATCTACATGCCGATCCCAATCGCCAATGGCCATATCGAACAAGCGTGCCCGTATGTACATTTCCGAGTCCACGGCATACTTCTCGTCATCGCGAAGATCATCGAGCATAGCATCGGTACTCTTTACCTCATCGGAAAAGCCAAAGCCTCGCAAGTTGCCATGACCGTCTCCTGCATGCTCCTCTATCATATAGAGTTCATCCCCATAATCGGCGTTAAAATCCTGTAATGCTTTTTGTTTTGGCACATAATACAATACGGGGTTGGTATGATAAATTCCTATGGCATCGGACAAATCGGCAATGGTAAAGGGGGCGTAAGGATGGGCTCCGGTATAAAAATCCTCTAAGAATGTAGTTAAATATGAATCTTGAAGTTCATCACTAAGGTATTGCTCTTTAAAGGCCATGGCCTGCAAATACAGGTCGGCCTTTTTGCGCAGGGCGCGCATTACATATTCCTTACCGCTTTTGTGCCTTAATCGCAAGGATTTGGATTGATTGCCCCCTCCCCTGCGTATGGGTTTTAGCCCTCCAAAAAGGGTATCCAGATCCACCGTCTGTGCCTTTACTTTGGTAGCGTAGTATTTTCGGTACCGTTCTCCCCAAAGCGTCTTAAAAAACCCAGATTTGTCAATTTCCTCTTCGGTATAAATGGAAGCTTCCATTGCTTCCGGTAAGGTGTCCGGCAAACTTCCCGTAAAAGCCTTTTGATCTGGGGGCAGTACTTCGGATCCATATAGGAACTCCTCGGCACCCTCTTCTTCACCAACCCCATAAAAACTCACATGGGACGAGCCGTCCTTGTAGACTTCCAAAATGGCGTATCCCATTCTTCCCGTGGAAAAAGTACTACCGTTAAGCAGACGGGTGGCCCCGGTTTTGGATCCAGAACCGCTCACGATCTGGGGGGTACTCCGTTCAACGATGTATTGAAGGGTATGCTCATGGCCCGAAGCAAAAATTACTTTATCGGAATACTGGGCCAAAGTGGTTACCCTATTGATCAGTTCCCTATATCTTTTGTTTTGCATATCCGCAGTGGATACCCCGGTAGTCTTTCGCAAAAGATTGATCACCGTTCCCAAGACGGGCAAAGGAACGGCCATGTCCTTGGGGTAGAACTGTTTTTTGAAAGAGTATTGCCCGCCATGGATACCATAGCTGAACATAGGGTGGTGCAAGGCGATAAGGGTTGTACGGTCCCTGTACTTCTTTATCTCGTCCAAAAGATCCAGAAAAAACTTCTCCGTGCTCTTAATCTCGCATTTGTCGTTGATACCCGGATGTTTGTCCCAATTAACAACAAACCATTCCGTATCCAAAACAATGACCACTACATCCTTGTTTACCTCAACAACCTCAATGGGGCAACCATCCTTTGGAAGAAAAGCATCCTTATAGTCCAATGCCTTTTGGATGTATTTCTGTTGGCGTTTTAGCCCTTTAAGGCCCTCAGTGTACCAATCGTGGTTTCCCGGAATAAACAAGGGTTTTCCCTTAAAACTCGTTAAGCTCTCTATTTGGGCATCCAAATTATTTTTAGCGATTAAATATGCCTCCTTATCCTCTTCTGGATCTGGCATTCCCGCGGGATAGATGTTATCCCCCAAAAAAATGGCGGTACTGTTTTCAGGGGCATTGTCCAACCTATCCTTAAAAGTCCTTAGGGCAGGACTCATACCGCCCTCGGGTGAAAGCCCGGCATCCCCGATAAGGTAGAAGGTATTGGATATTTCCTTGGCCATACCACTTGAGGCCGACCCCTTGTCCTCTAGATATTTGGTCTCATAAGTAGCACAACTATGGCAAAGGAGAAACACGAGCGGTACAAGGCAATATTTCCTCCTAAAAATTTGGTAGCGACTTATTTTTTGTAATTTGTAACGGTTCATTAAACCCATTGGTATGCCTGAAATTTTAAAAAAAACCGAAGAATTTGTAACCCAATTGTTGACCAATGAACTCGACTCTAGATTCCTTTATCATAACCTGCGCCATACTCAGAGGGTGGTAGAAAGCACCAAGGAACTATTGGCATCAAATGAGTTGAAAGATACGCAAAATAATGAATTGTTGCTTGCCGCTTGGCTGCACGATACCGGATATACCCAAGGCACGGAAAATCATGAAGAGGCCAGCAGTGTCATCGCCCAAAAATTTTTAAGGGAACAGGGTTGTGAAGAGGATCTAATTGCAAGGGTCATCTCCTTGATCATGGCCACAAAGCGATATTATGAGCCACAGAGCATGTCCGAACAGATAATTAGAGATGCCGATTCCTCCCATTTTGGACAAAAAAGCTATTTGCAGACCTCCGAACTTCTACGGGAGGAATTGGAAAAATTGGGCATTGCCAGTTACTCCACCAAGGAATGGAGGGAAGAAAATGTAAAAATGTTTCGTATCGAACATCGTTTCTACACGGATTACGCCAATGAAAACTGGCAAGAACGGAAGGATAGAAACTTGGAAGACCTTTTAAAAAACAAAAAAGAAGAAAAGAAACTTTTAAAAAAAGAGCAGTTAAAGGCCAAGCTTAAAAGTCAAAGTCCTGAAAGGGGTATACAGACCATGTTCCGGGTAACCATGCGCAACCATTTAAAGTTAAGTGATATTGCCGATACCAAGGCCAACATTCTTCTTTCCGTAAACGCCATAATTATTTCATTGGTGCTGGCCAACCTTATCCCAAAATTGGACAATCCCTCCAACGAATACCTTATTTATCCAACAGCAATTTTTATTACATTCAGCATTGTATCCATGGTGTTGTCCATTTTGGCCACCAGGCCCAATGTTACTAGAGGTGAGTTTACCATGGAGGATGTTAGACAGCAAAAGGTAAACCTCTTATTTTTTGGTAATTTTCACAAGATGGGGCTGCAGGAATATCAATGGGCCGTTCAAGAATTGCTAAAAGACCAAAACTATGTTTACAATTCCCTCACAATGGACCTCTATTTCCTTGGAAAGGTCCTGGATAAAAAATACCGTATCCTAAGGTTGACCTATACCATTTTTATGATCGGCATGATCCTATCCGTAATCGCCTTTGGCGTTGCCTTTAAGTTCTTTGGTTCAGAAAGATTATTACAACCTATCACCACTTTGGGCGGTTAGCGTTAGGGTTTTAACTCTTCCATGAGGTCTTCATAGGTATATGTTTTTTCCAATTCGGTATAGGTATCCTTGGCCGTATACAGGATGTTGGCCCTTATAGCCTTTAATCCGGAGACCCCTTGAAGACCGTCCAACTCCACGATTTCGATTTTCCCATCAAAATATCCCTTGGATTTTAGAAACTTAACATATCTCAAATATTCCAATTCATCACTCTTTTGGGAATACACAATGGACATTTTCCCAGGTTGGGTCAACCGCTCGTTGGTTCCCTTTATAAAGGATTTATCGATGCGCTTTTTAATGATTTCATATCGCGCATTGTACGTGCCATCTACGTCAAAACGTTTTTCATCCATCCGGAAACGTATGGAAAGTGAGGTATTGTAGACCAAAATCAAGGAAGCCACGTCCAAGGGTACGGGGAGGTGGGGCTTTAAGTGGTAATGTGTATTTTCCATTTCGCACATGGTCTGCAATTGCCATAGTCTCAGATTATTGAGATAAAGGGGGTCAAAATCCCTATCGCCAACGATGGAATCCCCTATATATAGGTTGTGTTCCACACCATCTGTTTTATATCTCTCAAAATAATGGGGGAACATCGCCTGGGCCTCTTCCTGTTTGTGGTCTATAACGGAAACCAGTTCCTTGTTGATCTGCATCACGGTATCGTCATAATTGCGTCTATGATCGTAATACGATTCAGTATTGGCATCAATTTCCGCCTCATACCCCAAAACGAGCTTTGCTAAGGATTCATCCGTTGTTTTCAAATGTTGAAACACCGGTACTATCTCGTCCTTGACAAAATCGAAGATGGCCTGTTCGCTATTGGTGTGCAATACATCCCTAATGGCATCAATATGGTTGTTTATGCGAAACATAAGCTCCTCATAAATGGGCAGCTTTTTTTCCTTGTAGGTCTCCGCCAGCACATCGTTGATTTTGGAAAGCTGTATCATAAGATCCCTTTGGATGGCCGCATTTCTGGCCTGGGAGGAATCCTTGATATCGATTTGCCCATAGAGTGGGTACACATCCTTAAAAACGATTTCCCTGAAGGAAGGTTGCGCTCCTTCCAAGTTGTCCTTAATAAAACGGGTGGCCTCCTCCCTAAAACGCCAATACACCGCTTCATGGACCGAGGTACATTCATGTTGTATTATGGCATCTATTAAATTCTCTTCCTCAGCCTTGGAACGTTGCACCGACATTATGATATAGGGCATTACATCCACCAACTTATTGGCATTGATACTATTGAGTTCGTTGACCTTGTAGGAGGCCAGTTCCAATATGCCCAACAACTTGCCATTATCCGCTATAGGTGCAAAAATGGCACTTTTAAACCCCTGATCCCTTAAACTCTTATAGGGATTGGTACCTCCGGAAATCTTGAAATGTTTGTCCACATCGGAAATGGCAAAAAACTCGTTCTCCTTTAGTAACCTCCTATAAGGACCTTCACATAATGAACCATGGCAGGATTTGGTCGTGGATTCATGAAGTAAGAAACTTTGGATCCCTTTGCCGTATACCTTTTCAAACTGGTCTCCCTCAGGGTTGTAGGCCGTAAAGCCTACTTTGATGTCCGGCAGGTTAAAAAAGGAGCGAAAGGTATCCTCCAACTCGTCCACAAAACTGTCATCACTCCTACTATTGTCGCTTGCGATAAGGCCCGACTTTATTTCGGATATGGAATGCTCCGCGGTAACATCGAACATATTGGAAATTATAAAGCCCTTGGAGATAAAACTGTTGGGCGGAATCTTCTCTTTCCACACCTCAATGTTTTCAAAGTTCTCCAAAAGCTCGTCCAAATCTTCCTGGGTAAGATCCTTGGCCTTGTCCGTGGGATGGATTTCGATGAAATCCGCATTGTACAAAATCCTGTAATAGCGCATTACCCCATTGCTATCCGGTATGTCATAAAAGAAAGGTCTCTTAAAGTCCAGGGAAAAACCGTAGTGGAAATTAAGGATAACCGTAGCGGCCACAATATACATTTGATGCTCCGGTAAATTCCGCATTTGGGGCACAAAGTCCTTTCCTGCATTCTCCAAAATCTTCTGAAAACGTTTGGACGAATTAAACACAAGATCGTCAAAAGGTGCAGTGGCCGCCTTGATTTCATTGTTGGTCAAGACCTCGGAAAATGCATCCTGAAGTATAACATGGATAACGTCTTTATGCTTTTCCAGCAATGAAACATCCGAGAAACCATCCCTTAACTCTGGATAAGGGGCTTGTACGTCCAAGATACGCTGCGCTTTGGCCGCCTCAAAGGGGTCTTTGCTCTTGGCCATTTCATCATAGTGCTCCAGCCATTTGTTAAAGCTGAGCAACATGGTAAAGGGCAACTCTAAATTTTCATGACCTTTCATCTATTTAAAATTTTGTAATGAGTTGAAAGTGAAATTATTCCAAAATTTATCACAGATGGAACCGCTCCGCTTTCGCACAAACTTGTTTTAATCATGTTCGGTAGAGTATGCTTAAAAAAGTTTATGCTCATTTCATAACGTTATCTTAGTCTGTAAAAGAAGAATAAAGTTACAAAATAAATAACAGCTCGGTTTTGGCCACCGTTAAAGAGACCTTAGGATCGGCCACAGGTTTATTTTTAAAAGGTTTGCCCCTGCTTTTTCCTTCTTTTTTGGATATTTATGGAAATTTAGGACATGTCTACCAACACCCGGCTATCCAAGGCCTATAAAAAGGCCAAAGTGGTTCCCTTTGACGATTCCTCCAAACTGGTACTTTTTAGCGATTGCCATCGCGGGGACAACAGTTTTGCCGATGAATTTGCCAACAATCGCAACATCTATTTTCATGCGCTATCCCGCTACTACAATGAAGGATTCCATTATTTTGAACTCGGTGACGGTGATGAGCTTTGGGAGAATCTTTCTTTTGAGAGCATCTTCCAGGCCCATAAAAATGTTTTTAAGTTATTCAAGCAGTTTCACTTGGAAGACCGTTTGCATATGATATGGGGAAACCATGATATGGTGTACAAAGATCCCAATTATGTAAAAAAGCATCTCTCCAGCTATTTTGAACCCATAGAGGAAAAGGATAAAGATCTCTTTCGGGGCATTGCTTACCATGAAGCCATTGTACTAAAGCACACTGCGAGCGGACAGGAGCTTTTTTTGACCCATGGACATCAAGCGGATTGGTGGAACTATACCTTTTGGCGTTGGGGACGTTTTTTGGTGCGGGTGCTTTGGAAACCCTTACAAGTCTGGGGCATTGCGGATCCCACAAGCCCTGCAAAGAATTATACAGAATTGCGCAAGGTGGAAAAACGGATAAAGAAATGGATACTTAGGAACAATATGATGATTACCATTTCCGGTCATACCCATAGGCCAAGGTTCCCGGAACCAGGGGATATCCCCTATTTTAACGATGGCAGTTGTGTACACCCAAGGAGCATCACGGGAATTGAAATAGAGAAGGGGGAAATTACCCTTATAAAATGGCAAATTGCCACTCAGGAGGATGGCACATTGCAAATAGTACGCATTGTATTGGAAGGGCCCCAGAAACTCGCCGATTATAAAATAGCGAATAGCTAGGGCCCTTGCTCCGGTTAGGGTTGATTAGAATAGTTAATTGGTACGTAATACAAAGTTTACAGGTATGCTATAAGGGACCTTTACGGCACGTCCTCTTTGCATTCCAGGTGTCATCTGAGGCAGGGAAGCGATAATACGGCCCGCCTCTTTTTCAAGATTGGCATCCGGGCCACGCGTCCTTACGCCGGTGATATAACCTCTGGTGTCTATCACAAACTGAACAAACACCCTCCCTTGTATCCCCAGTTCTGCAGCCGTTGCAGGATAACTGAATTCCTTAACCACATGCTCCTGAACCTTTTTCTGGAAACAGATCTTACGCTCATTATTGGTTTTCATTTTTTCGCATCCCGGGAATATGGGCACATTCTCGATAACGGCAAAAGGAACGGTAATATCCTCTTCAATTTCCTCCACTTCAACATCATCAACGTCCATTACGGCCTCCACCACAGTTTCCTGGTTTATTTCGGTACTTTCGATGACGGTTTCCTCGATTTCCTCGGTATCCTCTACAACTTCAATGATCTCTGGTGCGGATGGTGGCGGTGGGGGTGGCGGGGTCTTGATTTGCTCGGTTTGTGGAACTTCCTCGTTCAAATCGTCCGCTACGTTCAAGGCCTCAACAATATAATCGTTGGACTCATACGTTTTGTACTCCAAAGCCCTCCACGTAAGGAAAAGGACTATGGTAAGGCCAATAACAAAGTAAAGGCCGCTGTCTCTGTTTAAATCTACGTTGGGATTCTTTTTAGGTCTCATCTCAAAAAAATTTTAGCGTTACTATATATGCAACCTACGTTTAAAAATGATGTTGGTCCGGTGTCCAAAGCGAATCCGTACATGGAACAACGATTCGGTTTCCGGCACAGGGTTCAATAATTAATAGTATAAATGTAGTTTTTCAGGTCTTGAAAAAATATGATAAATATCATGTTCGTAATTTAGAGGTCTATTTTTTATGAAATCAATATAAATGAGGGTTTTGAAAGCGATAAAAATATTAAAGTCGTAATTCGGTATATTGGAAGTTTGATCATAGGGTTCCCCGGCAGTCAAAGGCAAATGCCACAGATCCCTACCAAAAAGCCCCGATCATAATGATCGGGGCGTTCCAGGAATAAAACGGCCGGGCCGCTAAACGAGACCTTTACCCAACTATTTTATCCGCTTGTTGCATTTCCAGGAAATTGTACACCTTATCTACGGTGGTATTGGCCAAAAGGGCTTGATCAAAGTCGATTCCTTCAATAGGCACCAACATTTCCTTTTCACGATCCCAGGTTATCCTTCTTCCTAATTTATAGGAGAGTCCTGCCATATGGGAGGAGATGGCCTCTTCAAAGCCCTCCTTTATACCGCAGCTTAGCCTTGTACCAGAGTTGCGGGTGGCACTTAACCACTCTCGCATATGAAGAAAGGTAGAGTCTACCCGGGCGCCGTTGATATAGGTCCACATAAGTCCCTTATCCGCAAAATATTGGGAAGTTGCGGAGGCTACCGCATCCGGGGAATTGGCACCTGGGTTATACTGGTATATGGGCACATTGGGGCTCATTTTTCCTTCTTCGATCATCTCCGCATAACGGGTAGATCGGCCATCGGGCCAAATAGTCAAACGGTTTCCGAGTTCCATGGTACCATCATGCCCCATAAGAATGGTAGGGCGATTGAAGTTGTTGCCCAAGGTAGCACTGTATACAAAGGTCATTCCCTTCTCCTTACCCGGTTTTTGACTGCTTCCAGTGCTAAAATTGTCATACTCCATGTTCACCTGCAGTACATCCGGGACGTTACGTCCATCATTATGGGTATAGATCCCTCCAGATGACATTACGGAATCCGGAATGCCCATGTCCAAAACACAGTTTAGACGATCATAGTCATGGGACAACAGGTCACCTGAAAGACCCGAACCATAGGCCCACCACTTACGCCATCTAAAAAAGTGGTTTTTGTTAAAGGGCACCTTTGGGGCAGAGCCAAGGAACATCTCCCAATCTATGGTCTGTGGACTGGCCTCTTCATGAATGTGATACATCCACGCACCGTTATCGTCATTTCTATTGGTATTGGTCTGTATCAGGGATATATGGCCCAAGGTCCCCTTTTGGATAATGTCCTTAGCGGTCTGGAAACTCAAGGTTTGCCTATGCTGGTGTCCAACCTGTAATACAGCCTTGGATTTTCTCGCGGCATCCCTTAGCCTATAAGTTTCCTCCACCGTATGGGTCATGGGTTTTTCCACATATACGTGAATATCATTCTCCAGGGCGTCTATGGCCATTGGCGCGTGCCAGTGGTCCGGAGTGGCAATGACCACTGCATCTATCTCCCCGCTACGGATCATCTCCTGATGCGTACGGTACCGTTTCATGGTATTGCCGTCCGTATTAAAGGAATCCAGGGCGAGGTTGGCCCGATAATCAAAAATATCACAGACCCCGGCCAATTTTACGTTGAGTTTTTCCTGGGCTTTAAAATCCTTTAACGCAGAATGCTTCGGGTTCTCCTCAGCGGCCAATTTCATATCGGCCATCCACTGTTTCGTAGCAAAACCCAGAGAACGGCATAATTGTTGTCCGCGAATACCAAAACCAATAATACCCACCCGTATGGGTTCCCCACCAATACCGGCCACGGCTTCGGGAAGGGAAGGTTGGATGTTCAATTGTTCCAATATGGCGGTACGATCCCTTTTTTTAGAAACGGTGTTGGCCGCCCCGGCCCACCATACCGCTCCTAAAATCGGAATTCCTCCCAATCCTTTAAGTGCATCTCTTCGTGTCCATTTCATGATAATTCGGTTTTAGTTAGTTCCTTGTCCTTTTTCATTAGAATCCCCAATCCAAAATAGTATCCTGTGGGTATTTGATATAGAACAAAGCAGGCCATAAGTTCAATGAGGTTCTTGTTCACAAACCAATAACTTCCCTCTACATTCAACTGGGTTACCCACGGAAATGATGGGTGTGCCAGATAATATAGCGCCAAAAGGAACATGCCCACCAAGGCGCCCCATTTTTCAAAGATGCCCAAAATCAAGGTAATCCCCACAAATACCAGGGCCATAACGTTCATCCAATCGGCAATACCGATCCACGGATCATGGGTTATGGCCGTAAAAAGGGGCCGAAACGGCCCCTGGGCGGAGGCCAAATATCCAAAGGAGGTCCACTCCGGATTGTACAGTTTAATAATCCCCTCATACAAAAAATGCCACCCTATAAAGAGTCGCAACAGCACCAGACCGTTCCGTAGATGCTTTTGATTTCTAATTGTCAACATATGGTGTAACTATTTGGTTATACTAGTTTGTTCTGTTGAACTCGTCTTGAGTTCATTTTATTAAAAAATATGGGGGTATAGGTATTAACTCGTTTTTGGGCTATATTTTTGCCACCATCACTAAAGCTCAAAATTATTGTTCCCTTCCTAATATATATATGATATTTATCATGTCCTTAAATCGCATCTCCATTTTTTGAGCAATTGACGGAAAATGTTCTTTTTTGAGAAGAAATTGATAAAATTTGCATGTTTTGGGTACAGCATTAAATCCTGAAATTATAACAAAATACTATGAAAAACAAGAGATACTGGACCGGTTTACTACTTTTTGGAGTGACCCTTTTTTCCATTAAAGCTCAAGAAAAAGTACGCTATAAACAAGTGGATACCGTACAACTTTTCCTGGAGATTCATCGCCCCGAACACAAGGTTTCCTCGGAAAAGTATCCCGCTATGATATTCTTTTTCGGAGGCGGCTGGAAGGGCGGTGACCGGCATCATTTTCTGAACCACGCCCAATATTTTTCAAAAAGGGGACTCGTATGCTTTTTGGCGGACTACCGTACGGAAAACAAACATGGCACTACCCCGTTCGAGTCGCTCAAGGATGCCAAATCGGCCATGCGCTATATAAGAAAACACGCTGCGGAACTTGGCATAGACCCCAACAAGATTATAGCTTCAGGTGGTTCCGCAGGGGGTCATTTGGCCGCGGCCACGGCATTGATAAATCCGTATAATGAAACTACGGACGATACATCAATCTCTTGCAGGCCCAGGGCCCTGGTCCTTTTTAATCCTGTTATTGACAATGGCCCGCGCGGTTATGGCCATGAAAGGATCGGTGCCGCGTACAAGGATTTTTCGCCCCTCCATAATATTAAGGAAGGGGCCCCGCCCACAATACTTTTTCTGGGAACCCGGGACAAGCTTATTCCAGTAGCTACCGCACAGTACTATCAAAAGGTGATGCAAGAGGTAGGCAGCACATGTACCCTAAAATTATATCAGGAGGCAGGTCATGGATTCTTTAATTATGGGAATTTTGACCACTACCAAAGTACAGTTTTGGAGGCCGATGCCTTTTTGAGATCCCTAGGCCTTCTAAAGCCAGGCCCCAAGGTGAAAATCCAATAATGTAGCCATGCCCCAAAAGTTTTTTTTGACCAAAGCCTTGATATTTCTATTTTTGAGCGTGATACCTAAAAACTCTATTTTCCCCCATTATGAACAGAAGACATTTTTTGGCCTTTTCCTCCCTGGGAATCTTGGGCGGCTCCCTTTTCGGATGTCTTCAGGACAAGGGTTCTATATTAAAAAAAGGACAGATAATCGGTTGTCTAGGCGATAGTATAACCTATGGGAACAGGGGAGGCTATGTTGAAATGCTACAGCGCCATACGGACACAAAACATCCAGAAATGGAGCTCAGTTTCCTTAATTGGGGAAAAAGCAGTGAAACGGTCACGGGACTTACCGAAGAGCACCATCCCGGGCCCAGGCCTTATCTGTTTGAACGTTTGGACACCCTTCTGAACGGAACCTCCATTGATATTGCCCTTTTTTGCTACGGTATAAACTGTGGTATTTATGGCAAGCCTTCCCAAAAGCTCTTTGATGGTTTTAAAACCGGCATCTATACCTTTTTGGAAAAGATAAAACAGCGTAACGTAAAAGCCATACTACTTACTCCACCGCCACTGGCCTTAGATGCCGAACCGCTGAAAATGGAAGAAGGTCCGGACCCTTATGGCTATCTAAATCCCTATCCCGCATACGAGGAAGAGGTTTTACAGGAGTTCAAGGAAATCGTCCTTCAACTTCAACATTCCGCCTTAATAGGGGCCATAGACATCCATACCCCCCTGCTAAGGAACAAGGTCGACTGTTATGACCAGGACCCCATTCATCCTAATCTGAAAGGGCATCGCTTAATTGCGGATACGGTTATCCAATATCTAGGAATTTAATAGCACTATCGATAGTCAAACCCAATGGGCATTCCTTATCTTTGATCTTTAACGGATAATACAAGGGATCTCTTGATCAACTTTGTATGGTGCAAGACTCCCATTTTGGGTTATACGATGCTTCAAAATGAAGTTGTTCAATCGCTGCTTTGTTAAAGCTTACGGCCTATGAAGTCTTTTTCATGGATTGTTTTATTGCCCCTTTTGTATTTGATATGCACCTCCTGCGATACTAAAAAGAAGACGGGGTACGGCCCTGTTCCAAATCCCGATACCGCAAGTACCTTCCTCCCCACAAGTGCAATTCCCGATAGTCTTTTCCTAGGGGACCAAGCCTGTAAAAAATGTCACCAAACCCAATTTAAGGACTGGCGGGGTTCACATCACGATAAAGCGATGCAAGTTGCAAATGACTCCACTGTTCTTGCTCCTTTTAACGGAGAGCGATTTACCAGCCAAGGGGTTACCTCACACTTCTTTCAAAAAGAAGGGGGATTTTATGTGAATACCGAGGGACCCGATGGGGCATATCATGATTATGAAGTCGTCTACGCCTTTGGTATCACCCCTTTACAGCAATATATCGTGTCTTTTCCCAAAGGGCGCTACCAATGTCTTCGAACGGCCTGGGATACCCAGAAAAACAAATGGTTTGACCTATATCCTGATTTCAAAGTAGTCCATTCGGAATGGCTACATTGGTCCAGGGGCGGTTTAAACTGGAACAATATGTGCGCGGATTGCCACTCTACCAACGTCAGAAAGAATTATGATACCGCTACCCAGGGCTATGATACCCGGTATGCATTGATCAACGTAAGTTGCGAAGCCTGCCATGGTCCGGGAAAAGAACACGCCAAAGAGGCCCTAGACTTGGGAAAGGCCTACCAAGGACCCAATACCATGCAAATGACCAAAAGCACCTCGCCCAAAGAGCTGGTAGACCAATGTGCAAGATGTCATATGCGGAGGGAACAGATTTCGGACAACTTCAATTTTCAGGGAACCTTATTGGATCATTACGTTCCGGCATTGATCACGGATGGCACCTATCATCCGGACGGGCAGATTCTGGACGAAGACTACGTGTACGGTTCCTTTGTACAGAGCAAAATGTACCACAACAACGTCACTTGTACCAATTGCCATAATCCCCATTCCCTTCAACTTAGATTTTCCGGAAATCAACTATGTACACAATGCCATGTCCCCGATCACTATGACACGGCGGAACACCATTTCCATAAATTGGGTTCTGAAGGTTCCAAATGTATCGAATGCCATATGACGGGAAAGGTCTATATGGGCAACGATTTTAGAAGAGATCACAGTTTTAGGATACCAAGACCGGACCAAAGTCTTGCCTACGATACCCCCAATGCCTGTACGGAATGCCATACGGACAAGGACAATGAATGGGCCTGGAATATGTTTAAGGGACAATATGGTGTCCCGGATTATCAACATTTTTCTGACCTCTTGGCCCCGGGATTAAGAGGGGAAACCAACGGCAAGGAATCTTTGTTGCAATTGATACGGGACACCTTGCAACCGGAAATCGCCAGGGCCTCCGCGGTAAGGGCGATTCGTGATTATATACATCCAAACGACATTGCCGACCTTTTGCGGTTTTTAAAGGACACTTCACCTCTGGTTGCGGCCACTACTGTAGATGTACTGGGCCAAATAAACCCAACTGATTACGCCACCAATCTGTTGCCGCTCCTTAAACATCAGAAAAGAACGGTACGAATAAATGCCTTCTACGCCATTGCTGCATTGACGGAATTTCAAATCCCGGAACCCTACAAAGAAGTCTATAAAAGGGTGAAAAAAGAGTTCTTTACGTCTTTGGATACGACCTCGGATTTTGCCGGGGGACTCGCCAAAAAAGCGGATTATTACATACGTAAGGGGGATATCCCAAAAGCAATGAAAAATTACGAAAAGGCCTTGAGAATAGATCCCCTCAACAATATGATCAGAACCAATCTGGCCAATTTGTTTTATGGCAATGGGCAGTTGGACAAAGCGGAAGCTGCTTTTAAGACCATTATAGCACAAGAACCAGAATACGGCCCTACCTATTATAACCTGGGCCTATTACTGGCCGAGGTCAACAAGATGGACGAGGCCCTTGTTCAATTTGAAAAGGCGGTTCAATATATGCCAGATAACATCAGGGCCTATTACAACCTTAGTTTGCTCTATGATAAAAAGGGACAGATCCAAAAGGCCAAGAAAACCGTTTTCGAGGGTTTGAATATTGCACCGGAAAACGAGGATCTTTTATATACTTTGGTATATCTCTATTCCAAAAATGGTGAGATGCAAAAGGCACTCATTCATGCCCAGAAACTTGTAGAAATAGCTCCCACCAATCCTCAATATGAAACATTGCTGCAACAATTGCAATCCCCAGGGCCCAATTGACCGCTATTGAGCATTAAGAGACTGTTTGGAAATATGTCAATTATTTTTTTATGTCCCTTTTTGCGCTCAAGGCTCAAGCTGGCTCCTCGTTTTAAGGCCAAATCTTTGGCCTTTTCGCTCGGCCCTGTTAAAATTTTGAACCGTAGCTATGGCTATGCATAAAAATTTTGCCTCATAATACATCAAAAATGGCCTATAAAAATTCTAATCACACATTTCCAAACAGTCTCTAAAAGAATTCGCTTTATACACGGTCATCGAATATCCTTGAATTTAACAGCGTTTTAAAGGCCTATGGCAGGGTATTTGCTATCTTTAGGCGGAATAAAAAGCGCCCTTGAGACCCGGAAATACCATATCGTTACTTTTTGGAATCATGTTGATTTTCGCCCATGGAAATGCGCAAACAGACCTCCCTGTGCAAAAACCTTTGGAAATACAAGCAGCGAACCGATTGGATGAAACGGGCCAGACCAACACAGGGGCATCCCTTAAAATTCCTTCTGTCTTGGAGGAAACTCCCGAGGTCAATATTGATCTTGACCGTAAAAACCCTGTCAAAATGTTGCCGGAACGCAAGCTTGTCCAAGCTGGCAGTGGCATGAAAATAGATCCCAAGGTAGGCCCACGGGAACCCAAGGAAGGCTCCAAGGAACATTTTGGGGACATGTATATGGGCGATGTTAAAAACAACGGCAAATTTGTGGGTATCGTTTGCCGAGATCACGAATTTGTCGATGGGGATCGGGTAAAGATTTATGCAAATGACCGTGTAATAGACCCCAATGTACTCCTCACCGGGGCTTATAAGGGTGTTAATATCGATTTAAAAAAAGGGTTCAACCGTTTGGACTTTGAGGCCCTTAACGTGGGGAGTTCCCCTCCCAATACGGCCCAGATAGATGTGTATGACGACCAAGGAAAATTAATCTATTCCAACAAATGGCTGCTCTCTACGGGGTCAAAGGCCACTTTGATCATTACCAAGGAGTAAATCTGTTTACAAAAACGCCAACGCCATTTTAATCTCTTCATAGCCTACCTTTCCCTTTAGGGCATCGTAAAGCGGCTTTAGACCTTTTGCCCCCTCCCCTACTTTTTTTTGTGCATTACCCACTTTTTGGAGCAGTTCCGGATCCGGCCGATAATACTCAAAATCCTCTTCAGGGAAATCCTTCCGCAATCGGATAAGATGCCCGGCAACGGTTCCCGCGGACAGTCCACGTTGTTCGGCAATTTTTGTCAAAGGGGTATTCTCCCTTAAATAGTCCAGGGTAATCTTATACGTAGATTTCTTTTTCCCCTTCTTTTCTTGAAGCTTTCGGGACTGCTTTTTAATTTCCTCCAGATCGGTGAGACCTCCACAGGCTTTGATAAAGGCCATGGCCTCCACTCCAAGGATAGCAAGGTCATTTTCGGCATCCACCACTTTGGAAAGTTCTTGAAAACGCTGATCGGCCTTTAGGGCCAGACCATCTACCTTTAGGGCCATTTCGTTGAAGCCCGTAAGTTGTAGGTGCCCAATGTCCTTTAGACGGGATAGGGCCACATATCCCTGTCCTCGTTCAAAAGTCTTGGATAGATCTATCCGGGCCGCATCCAGGGTCATTCCTTGGCATTTGTGCACGGTAACCGCCCAGGCCAAACGAAGGGGAATTTGGCCCAGACTGGCCAGCACTTTTCCAAAATCATCATGAACCCCCCAAGTCTCTTGCTTAACCGTAATGCGCTTATTGTGAATCGTTTCTACGATGGGGTAGCCGTCCTCGTTAAAATCGATCACCGTACCCATGGTTCCGTTTACATAATCCTGTTCGGGATTGTTCTTCACGAACATCACCTTGGCATCGGTTTTCAACTGAAGCTCCTCAGGGGCCAGCACAGATCGTTTTAAGGTCTCCACCAATTTTTGATTGCCCTTGGACGAAGCCCTGTACTTTCTGGAGCGTCCCGACAGTTTTTCCAGTTCAATACCATTGATGTGGTCCACATCGGCATTATGGGTAAACAATTGGGTCGGGATTTCGTTATGGTCGGTAATTGACTTCCGGGCCCCTTGCAGCATTTCAACACTCTTTTTGGAAATCCTTCCAGAACGAATTTCATTAAGAATACCATTGAGTATGCCATCCCCTTCTTGCCGGTACTGTTCAGTAAGATAACAGATATTTAAATCTGCATCCAACCAAGCTTGGGACATAAAGGCAAATTTGTCCCTGCTCTTCTCCTCGTTTCTGCCGATGGGCGGGAGCTGGAAAAAATCGCCACAAAGAATCAACTGGATACCTCCAAAGGCCCTGTCGTCCTCCTTGAAGAAGCGAAGCACCTGATCAACCATGTCCAACTGGTTTTTGTGCAACATGGAAATCTCGTCAACAATCAAGATCATGGTCTCCTCCAAATGCTTTTTCAAGTATTTTTTAGTGCGCATGGTCACCAGATTGGCCCGGGTAAGTCTTTCCTTAATCCCAAAGCCCGCCCAGGAATGTATGGTCATCCCGTTCATGTGTGTGGCCGCTATTCCGGTTGAGGCGGTAATGGCCACAGGAACTTTTCGTTCCTTGAGGTATGAAATGTATTGATTGAGCACATAGGTCTTCCCAGTACCCGCAGAACCGGTGAGAAATACATTCTTTCCGGATTTTAATAATGCCAGGGCCTTTTCTTGATTCATGCTATATCTTAAAATCCCAAATTACAAAATCAAAATAACAAATAATGCCGTCTTGACAAAGACAGAAGACCGCTTCGCTTTAAGACGAAAGATGTAAGACTTTGCAGATGCCAGTAGATAACCAACAAATCATATTTTGGCCTTGGCCATTTGAAAATGAACGGATAATATTTTTTAAGAGATTTGGAAAACTATGAAGTCCATCAAAATGAAATAAATTTACTCGAAGCCCTGGGAGGATTATGCTTAGAACAATCTTCAAACTACAACATTTTCAGATTAACAAATTCTTGAAAGGACCCAACAAACTGCCCAAGACCTTGCAGGTTCTAAAAACCTACAAGGTCTGGCCCGGTCTATAGGTCTTCACCGCCCTTTTTAAAACATCCTCCCTATAAAACGCCACCTCTTTCCAATCTATATCCGCGTATCGCTGTGCTTGATCCCCAAAGTGAGGGGATTCTGGATGACCGTTCTGTCCCCCGACCAAAATACTCTTGGCCTTGACCTTATCTCCAAATTCCACCACCGCAGCAAAACTATTTCCCCGGGAACCATAGATTCTACGGGTATTGTTGCCATAATAGGTCCCATATGCCGCCAAGGCACCCCAATGTCCGGAAGCAAAACCGATGGGAATACTGGGTTTATCATCCCTAAAGTCCTGGTGAATATCCCCGGTTAAGCGTTGGTATCTATTCACTTCGCCCCAAGGAACATTCCAGGTACCAAAGTCCGCTATCAACTTTTCCAAGGATTCTTCGAAGAAAGCAAGCTTGCTTTTTTGCGGAAAGGCATCACTTCCCCAATACCGTATCAGTTCCATGGCACTACCGTTTTTCGGTCTTTCCGCTTTCTCGAACAACAACATCCCATAAAAATGGGCCAGGGTCATGGCCACCGATTCCTTGGAGGTTTTACAGTCCCATTGCCTTAAAACGGCCATAGCCTCTTTGATTTTTGCTGTTGTTTGGGCCTGTTTAAAGGCATTGACCAAACCGGGAATCAAGGCCTCAAAAGCGGGGAGGTAGGGGTCATGCGCCAATTGGATCAATCCGTCCAAGGTGTGGTCCTTTTTATCCTTTAGCAGCTTAATGGCATGTATGCCCCGGAAATTCTCGCGGTCCAAGGACATATAGTTGGGATACGCCCCTCTTTGCGGGCTGAATTCCAATGCAGCGGTATACGGGGTAGAGTTACAATTCTGTATCCATCCGTTCCCCGGATTCTCGATCAAAATATTCTCGTCCACGGTATGAAGTCCCTTCCAATCCGTAATGGGATTGCTCCCGTCCACAGGCTTGGTATAATCAAAAAGCGTATCCCGCTTAGGAATGAAATTACCATGAAAATAGGCAATGTTCCCCAGGGCATCCGCATAAACCGTATTGTTGCTGGAATTGGTACGCATATCCATCATCTTGCGAAAACCGGCAAACCCCTCTTGTTTGGTCCGGATAAAAGATTGCTCCAAGGCCTTGATCGGTTCCCACATCAAGGCCGTAGCGGTCCATTTGCCTTCTACCGCTTGTGTTATGGGGCCGTGATGTGTTCTATAGATGGGAAACACCTGTTCCTTGATCTGTTCCTCTTCTTTGTACTTTAAGGTTACTTCAGATTGTTCTATGGGACGAAGTTCCTCCCCGTATTGGTAAAATATCCTGTCATCCCCCTGAATCAACATTGTTTTCTCCACAAATTCGTCCATCACATCGGTATAGGTGCTGGTATGCATCCATCCCGTCTTTTCGTTAAAGCCTTGATACACAAAAAACTGCCCCCAGGTAACCGCTCCATAGGCATTTAGGCCTTCCTCGCTTATCATATGTACTTCGCCCCGAAAATAAAAAGAGGTATGCGGATTAATGAGTAGCAGGGCATTCCCGGATTGGGTCAATTTCCCTGAAATGGCAATGCCGTTGGAGCCTTGGGGCTCTTGCAGAACTTCCTGCTTCTCCTTACCCTCTATCTTTTCCTGTTGGACATCATGGGCTTTATCAGGCAATCCTCTCTCATAAAATACCTTGATCTTATCCAGGGAAACCCGTTCAATATCGCCACCAATGGAACCTTCGCTAAAATACATGGGCATCCAGGGCTCAAAACGGGTCAACAGCCTAGGTTTGGTTTCCGGGTGGGTGTGTAGATAATAATTGATGCCATCCGCAAAGGCATCACAAAGTTTTTTTAACCATTCCGGACTACGTTCATAATTCGCCTTGGCTTCATCTTCCGTCATAAACAAATTGGCCCGCAAATCGCTGTACAAGGCCTGCCTGCCCTCTACTTCGGCCAACCGGCCCGTGGCCCAAATATAATTTTGTTCCACCCGATTAAAATTGTCCTCACATTGGGCATAAAGCAAGCCAAAAACCGCATCTGCATCTGTTTTTCCATAAATGTGGGGCACCCCAAAATCGTCCCGGATTATGGTTACCCTTTCCGCTTGGGCCTGCCAGTGCTGTACTTCCAAACCGACTGGACCTTCTCCTTTACAAGAGACCAGGACAAATAACCAAAGGACACGGAAGAATAAGGATTTCATGGAATTTGTTTGGTGTGAAAATACGTATCCTGGTCAAGACCCCAAAGGCTTGTGCCAAGCATTGGCATCTAAAAACCTTTGGGGTGTTAAAGGGACACCTTCCCATCCTCGGGGTTCGTTCGACCAGCGGATTCCAATGCTCCGCAAAAGGCGGATTTTGGAATCCGGGTCATTGGATCTGGGGAACAACAGGTGACAGACCCCGACCTCCCGTCGGGGTTGGTTCGACCAGCGGATTCCAATGCTCCGCAAAAGGCGGATTTTGGAATCCGGGTCTCACCAACATGACATATGTCATAGAATAGGCCAGGGCTTTCCCCTATTTTTACCCTGATGTAAATGTATTGACGATGAGTACGGTACCTACGGCAAACGACACTTTTATCCATTTTGGGAAGATTTCCAAGATACATCGTAATGTCTTTACGGTAACCTTGGAGGGAAATGTGCATTGCGAGTCTTGCCGCGCCAAGGGAACTTGCGGAATTTCCGATTCAGGGGCCAAGGAGGTTGTGGTTTCGGACAGCAAAGGAGCCTTTGGCCTAAATGAACAAGTAGCCGTAGTATTAAAAAAGAGAACAGGTCTAAAGGCCGTATTCTGGGCCTATCTGTTTCCCTTTTTGCTTATGGTGTTCACACTGTGGATCGCCTCCGGATTTGTGGCGGAATGGATGGCAGGGCTACTATCGCTCTTGATCTTGGTTCCCTATTACGGTATCATTTATTTTCTAAGGGATGCTTTTAAAAAGGCCTTTAGAATTTCAATCTTAAAAGTATAACGTCATGACGGACTCTATCCTATATAGCGCTCTTTTACTGGCTTCTTTGGGAGTAACCGCCGGCATGGTGCTTTATGTGGTGTCCAAAAAATTTCAAGTTTACGAAAACCCAATAATCGGTACGATAGAGGATATTCTACCGGCGGCCAATTGCGCGGGATGCGGCTCCCCGGGGTGCAAGGCCTTTGCGGAAAAACTGGTGGGTTCTGAGGATATTTCCGATCTTTTCTGCCCCGTTGGCGGCAATGAAGTAATGCGGGAGGTAGCCGAGATTCTCGGTAAGGAAGTGGTTGAAAAAGATCCCTTATTGGCCGTAGTACGTTGCCAGGGGGCCTGTGATGTACGCCCTAGGACTACCGAATACCAAGGCCCAAAATCCTGCGCCATATCCTCCTTGATCTATAGTGGTGAAACGGATTGCCAGTACGGTTGTTTGGGAGACGGCGACTGCGTAGCCGTCTGCAAGTTCGATGCCATGTATATGGATGAAGAAACGGGACTGCCGGTGGTCATCACGGACAAATGTACATCATGTGGTATGTGTGCGGAGGCCTGCCCCAGGGACATCATCGAAATGCGACCCAAGCACAAACGGGACCTTAAAATCTTTGTAGGCTGTCTCAACGAGGACAAGGGCGGTATTGCCCGGAAAGCCTGTTCCGTAGCCTGCATCGGTTGTTCCAAATGTTTGGATGCATGCCCCAAAGAGGCCATCACCATGAAAAACAATCTGGCCTATATTGATCCGGCCTATTGTACCCTTTGTAGAAAATGTGTCCCGGTCTGTCCCACAGACTCCATTATCGAGACTAATTTCCCAAAGAAAAAAATCAAAAAAGTGGAAGTGGATAAGGGCATGGAAGTAAAATCGGTAAACCTGGTGAACCATGCTTAAGACCTTTCCCAAAGGGGGTATTCACCCCGCGGAGAACAAACTCACCTCTTCCCGTGAAATAAAAAGACTGCCCGTGCCCAAAGTAGTCTATGTTCCCATTGCCCAGCATATTGGTATCCCTGCTGAAATTATCGTAGACCGAAAGGACAAAGTAGAAATTGGCCAGGTCATCGCCAAATCCGGTGGCTATGTTTCCTCAAACATCCACTCCCCCGTTGCCGGAACGGTCACCAAACTGGACATGATTATTGACACTTCCGGCTATAAAAAACAGTGCATCGTAATCCGGACCGATGCCAAAAACGAAGCCAATTTTACGGAGACAGTATATCCGCTAAAAAAGAAAATCGTTTTAAAGCCCAAGGAAATCCTGCAAAGGATATCCGATTATGGCATTGTAGGCCTGGGCGGAGCCACTTTCCCTTCGCACGTAAAGCTCAATATTAAGGGTGATAAAAAAATAGACTGCCTGATCATCAATGGGGTGGAATGTGAACCCTACCTTACAGCAGACCATAGATTGATGCTGGAAAAGACCGAGGAAATTCTGGTCGGCATCCAAATCCTAATGAGTGCCTTAAAAGTACCTAGGGCGATAATTGGCGTAGAGAACAACAAAAAAGATGCCGTAGCCGCCTTTAAAAAAATAACGGCAACGGAACCCAAAATCCAGGTTGCGGCACTACAGGTAAAATATCCCCAAGGTGGGGAGAAACAATTGGTAAGGGCCTTACTGGACCGGGAGGTCCCAAAAAATGGACTACCTCTGGATGTGGGCGTAATAGTCCATAATGTAGGTACCATTTTTGCCATTTATCAAGCCGTGCAGCATGATCTTCCCCTGATCGAACGGGTGGTCACGATCACTGGCAAAAAAATGGAGAACGCTTCCAATTTTTGGGTGAGGATAGGAACACCTATAAAAGATCTTATAACCGAGGTAGGCGGCCTTCCGGAAGGCACCCGCAAGATAGTCAATGGCGGCCCTATGATGGGAAAAGCCATTAAGAACACCGATGTCCCCGTGACCAAAGGAACCTCTGGCATTCTGGTAATCCACGCGGACGAGGCCAGCAGGGGCGAGACCAAACCCTGCATCCGATGTGGGGAATGTGTCACAGTCTGCCCCATGGGGCTGGAACCACACTTATTGATGAACCTATCGGAAAAAGGGATGTACAAAAAGGCCGGCCAGGAAGATGTACTCACTTGTATAGAATGTGGTTCTTGCAGTTATGTATGCCCTTCGCATAGGCCACTTTTGGATTATATCCGTTTCGGAAAGAGTATTGTCAAAAATTTGGAATCCTCCAAAAATTAAAAGCGAATGGATACACCGCCAATCGTAATCTCTGCATCGCCCCATGTCCATTCGGACCGATCTTCCAAACAGATCATGTACGATGTGGTCGTCGCCATGATACCCGCTTTTCTGGTATCCTTGGTCGTATTCGGAATCAATGCGCTTATCGTTACCGCCACTGCCGTGGTTTCGTGTTTGTTATTTGAGTATCTGATCCAGAAATTCTTAATGAAGACCGAAATCACCATCTGGGACGGCTCGGCCTTGATTACGGGAATCCTATTGGCCTTTAACCTACCGGCGGGGTTACCCATTTGGATGATCGCAGTGGGGAGCTTAGTGGCCATTGGCATTGCCAAACTTTCTTTTGGTGGTTTGGGATTTAATATCTTTAACCCTGCCCTGGTAGGCCGGGTGTTTTTACTGATTTCTTTTCCCGTACAGATGACTCTATGGCCCACAGCGGTACAGAACAATACCACTTTGGCAGATGCCGTAACCGGGGCCACAACCCTTGGCATCCTTAAGGAAGGCCTTCAATTTGGGGGTACTATGACGGAACTTGGCACTCAAATACCTTCCCACCTTAACCTGTTTTTGGGGATTACCGGGGGATCTTTGGGTGAAATGTCCGCCTTGGCACTGCTGCTAGGAGGGCTATATCTGATTCTTAGAAAAGTAATCACTTGGCATATCCCCGTAGTTGTTCTGGGCACCATGGCCCTAATGACCGGTATTTTCTGGTTGGGGGATCCGCTGCACTATGCCAATCCTGTGATCCATCTCCTATCCGGAGGGGCCATTCTTGGTGCTTTTTATATGGCCACTGATCTGGTCACCAGCCCCGTAACCAAAAAGGGGATGGTCCTCTTTGCCATTGGGATCGGTGTGATTACCGTGGTTATCCGCCTCTTTGGGGCCTACCCGGAAGGCATCTCCTTTGCCATACTTATTATGAACGCCTTTGTACCCTTGATCAACAAATACTGTAAACCGCGTAGGTTCGGTTCAAAAATAAAGGCCAAAATAGTATAAGGATGAGCAAGAAAGCATCAACGTTGCTGAATATGACGGTTTCTCTTTTGGTGATTACCCTGGCAGCCGGATTTTCCTTGGGCTATGTCAACGACATTACCCTAGCGCCCAAGGCCAAAGCAAGATTGGCCAAAAAGGTGAATGCCCTGCAGACTGTACTTCCGGAATTTGATAATGATGCTGTGGCCCAAGTAATCCGTGTCCCTCTTCCAAATTACAAGGACAGCATGGAAATATACCCGGCATTAAAACAGGGAGAGTTTGTTGGGGCGGCGGTCATTGGATCTTCCGAAAAAGGATATAGCGGGTTGATACGCATTATGGTGGGTTTTCACCCAGATGGACGTATCAACACGATTTCCGTTTTGGAGCAAAAGGAAACCCCCGGTCTGGGCACCAAGATGAAGAGCGAAAAGTTCCTCGCCCAGTTTCGGGAAAAAGATCCGGCCAGCTTTGACCTGAAGGTAAAAAAAGATGGCGGGGAAGTGGACGCCCTTACCGGGGCCACAATTACGACCAGGGCATTTTCCGAAGCAACTCAAGCGGCCTATTCCGCTTTTATGGGGAATGCGGACAAACTGAACAACCCGTAACGGATTAAATGGAAATTGGTGATCCGCTATTACGCTATTGTTTAAGATTCCTATAAAATTGATACCTAAATAACCAAAGCACGTAGTAACCCGGAAACAATGAATCAAAAACAGAACTTTATAAAGGGTATCGTCAAGGAAAACCCTGTCTTTGTGATGCTGCTGGGGATGTGCCCCGCCTTAGGGGTTACTTCCTCTGCTTTCAATGGTCTAGGTATGGGGATGGCTACCTTGTTTGTACTGCTGATGTCCAACATTGTGGTCTCTTTGATCAAATCCCAAATCCCAAACAAAGTTCGCATTCCCGCCTTTATCATCATCATTGCCTCCTTTGTCACCATAGTGGAGATGGTCTTGGAGGCTTATATTCCTTTTTTATATGAGCAATTGGGCATCTTTATCCCTTTAATCGTGGTCAACTGTTTGATCTTGGGGCGGGCGGAGGCCTTTGCCTCGAAAAACAATTTGATGTCCTCTGTTCTGGATGCACTCGGCATGGGGCTGGGCTTTACGGTAGCCCTTACCGCTTTGGGGGCCACCCGGGAAATCCTAGGCAACGGGAGTATTTTTGATATTCGCTTTGTACCGGAAGATGCCAACACCTTCATCCTTTTTATCCTCCCGCCAGGAGCCTTTATCGCCCTCGCCTATTTGGCCTATGTGTTCAACAGGTTAACCCCTAAATCTGCCTAATTATGGACTATCTGGTTATCCTTATCGCCGCCGTTTTTGTCAACAATATCGTGCTCTCCCAATTCCTGGGCATCTGTCCCTTTTTTGGGGTCAGCAGCAGGATCTCTACCTCCGTAGGCATGTCCGGGGCCGTACTGTTCGTGATGACCATTGCCACCACGGTAACCTACCTGTTGCATGAATATATCCTAGTACCTTCGGGATTGGAATATTTGCGGACCATTACCTTTATACTGGTCATAGCCGCCTTGGTACAGATGGTAGAGATCATCTTAAAAAAAGTAAGCCCCGCGCTCTACCAGGCCTTGGGTGTTTTTCTTCCATTGATTACCACCAACTGTGCCGTTTTGGGTGTGGCCATCTTGGCCCTGGGCCTGGAAAATGGTAGTTTGCTCAAGGCGGTATTCTTTTCCTTTTCCCACGCCATAGGTTTTTCCCTGGCCCTAATCGTGTTCGCCAGTATTCGAGAGTTTTTGGAGCTGGCCAATATCCCGGAGGGGATGAAGGGCGTTCCCATTAACCTCTTAGTGGCCGGATTGTTATCCTTGGCCTTTTTGGGATTTGCGGGCTTGGTGTAGGCGATTTGGGGCAATGCCTGCCATTATGTTTAAACCAAGTTAAAGGGAAAACCGAAAGTTGGGCATATCGCCATATGGACCAAGGATTTAGAAAATTGGGGCAATTTTATCCATAATTCCTTAGAGCCTGTTTAGGAATTTATGATTAGAATTGTTATAGGCCATTTTTGATGCCCTACGAGGCAAAATTTTTGAG
>JBCBSN010000003.1:0-49180 GCA_039819225.1 Bacteroidota bacterium
CTTTATAATCGCATTTAGAGAGTTTATTTTTCTATTGTTTTTAGGTCATAGAAATCTTTATTTATGTAAAAAAATCTATGTCCTGACCAACTCAATCGTACTGTGGCATGAAAATGCTTCTAAAACTTTAACACAACAAGCTAACTTTGGATTATGGAAAAAACACGTAAAAAGACTCGATTCAGAATTCGTCCTCGATTGTGGGGCAGGGCGATTTGTTTTTTGTGGACGTTCGCCTGTGCAAGCGCCCTATGGGCAAATAATTCCGCAATTTTGCCCGTTCCCTTGGCAAAAGGGGATGTGGATACTACCTTGAATGCTGTACAGCGCACACTAACGGGCACGGTAACGGACGGTGACGGCTATCCCTTGCCCGGTGCCAGCATCGTTGAAAAGGGGACTTCCAATGGGACCCAAACGGATTTTGACGGAAACTTTTCCCTGGAGGTGGGCGGTGCGGATGCCGTTTTGGTTTTCTCCTATATCGGATTTCTTACCCAAGAAGTTACGGTAGGAAACCAGAATACCATAAATGTACAGCTTGCTGAAGACACCGCACAGTTGGACGAAGTGGTGGTGGTTGGCTATGGCGCACAAACAAAGAAAGATCTCACCGGTGCCATCGTTTCCGTACAGGAAGAAGACTTTACCCAAGGGGTAAACAACTCCGCACTGCAGCTCCTCAATGGTAGGGCCGCCGGGGTGGCCGTAAGCCAATCCAGTTCGGCCCCTGGCGCGGAAATAAGTGTTCGGGTGCGCGGTGCGGGATCGATCAACAGTTCAAATCAGGCTTTGGTTGTTGTGGATGGTCTGCCCGGGGCCCCTACTACGGCATTGAGCCCGGAGGATATTGAATCCGTGCAAGTACTCAAAGATGCCTCTGCGGCGGCCATTTATGGGACAAGGGCGGCCAATGGGGTTATTTTGATCACTACCAAAAAGGGAAAGGCCGGCAAGGTAAAAGTAAACTACAGTACCTATTTTGGGACCCAGGATGTTGCGGAACGAATAGATTTGTTGAGCGGTAGTGAATATATGCAGGTATTGAACGACCTTTTGGTAGATGGGGGCGGAGACCCCAGGTTTACCCAGGCCGAAATTGACGCCATAGGCGCCGGGACGGACTGGCAAGATGAGATTTTTAGGACCGCCTTTGTACAAAACCACCAGATATCGGTTTCGGGAGGTTCGGATAACTCAAATTATTATCTGGGGCTTAATCATTTAAACCAGGAAGGGATAGTGCTCGGTTCCGGTTTTAAACGGTACAACATACGGTATAATCAAGAAATAAGGGTCGGGGAACGCTTAAAGGTTAATTTTAATATTAATGCTAATAGAAATACTACCGACCAAATCGTAACGGAGAACGCGGCCAATGAATCTGCCGGGCCTATAAACACGGCCTTACAATTTGATCCTACCATAGCTCCTGTACGAGGTGAGGACGGTCGTTTTCCACGGAGCCCTAACATTACCTTGGAACACCCCTTGGCTTTGGTTTTTGGTGTTAGTGACCAAACCGTGGCCAACAGAACCTTTGGAACCGTAAGTGCGGATTATGAACTGTTGAACAACTTTACGTTGACTACACGGTTGGGCTTTGATGCCCTGAACCAAAGAAGGGACGATTACAATAGTACGGAAACCGCCAACGGCCTGGGTGCCGGGGGTATTGCAAGGGTACGTAACAGGGAGGAAAACCATTGGCTTGCGGAGTTTTTCGGCACCTATAAAAAACGGTTTAACGACAAGCACGATCTTACCATTTTAGGGGGGGTTACCTTTGAAGAGTTTGATACAAGGACTGCAGAATTGCGTGCACGGGGTTTTCTTTCCGATGTTACCGGTACGGACCTGCTCCAAAGCGGGGATTCCGATGAAGGGGACGATGTGTTTAGTGGGAGAAACATTAATCGGCTAAATTCCTATATAGGCCGGGTAAATTATTCTTTATTTGACAGGTACCTTTTCACGGCCTCCATCAGGGTAGATGGTACGTCCCGTTTTGCGGAAGGCAACAAATATGCCGCTTTTCCCTCGGCATCCTTTGCCTGGAGAATATCGGACGAACCCTTTTTGGAAAACTCCAAGACCTTTAGCAATCTAAAGTTGAGGTTGGGTTACGGGCAGTTGGGCAACCAGGCCATAGATAATTTTGAGACCATCCAGACCTTTAGCGCGGGGGGTAATGCCGTATTGGGCGATGCCCTTGTACAGGGGGTCAACCCGGCTCGTATCCCCAACACGGAACTGCAGTGGGAAACTACCGAGGAATTCAATATTGGATTGGATTTTGGGCTTTTTGGTGGACGATTGAACGGTTCCCTGGACTATTTTAACAAAACCACCAAGGACCAGTTGTTCAACCAACCGGTACCCGGGGCCATTGGTTTTACCCAGGTTAGGGTCAATGCCGGGGAAGTGAAAAATACCGGCCTGGAGCTTTTTCTGGAGTCCGTAAATTTTGATAGGGAATTTAAATGGACCACTACCTTTAATGTCTCTACCTTGAACAATGAAGTAACCGCACTTCCCGAATTTTTGCCGGAAATCATCAGTGGTGGTATCGGTACGTTTACGACTAACTTTATCCTTACCCGGGAAGGCGAGGCCTTGGGCTCGTTTTACGGGTACGAGGTTACCGGATTGTTTCAAGAGGGCGATGATATCGCCAACTCCGCACAGCCCACTGCACAACCCGGATACCCCATTTTCAGGGATGTGAACGGGGATGGTGCCATTACACCGGAAGAAGATCGCGTGGTCCTGGGCAAGCCCTTGCCCGATCTAACCTATGGCATCAACAACAGTTTTAGGTATAAGGGATTGGGGCTCGATGTGCTGTTTATAGGTGTCAGTGGTATAGAGGCCCTGAACAACAATGTGCTGGAATCCCTATATCCGATCAATTTTGACCGTAACCGAATCGCGGAGCATTATCTAGATCGCTGGACACCTACCAATACAGACGCCCGGTTTCCTTCCGGGGTAAACCCCAGCTCCTATGGGGGCGGTACGGCGGTAAACTCCTATACGGTGAACGACGCCTCGTTTTTCCGCTTAAAAACGGTTACCTTGAGCTATAATATCCCCGTGGACAGGCTCAATTTTGTGGAGAATCTGTCGGTGTATTTTGCCGGGGACAACCTCTTCACCGTAACCGATTTTGTGGGGTACGATCCCGATGCCAACGCCGTTGCCAATACGGGTTCCCCCAATGAAGGGGCACAAAGGACTTCGTATAACAGCTACCCCCTTAACCGGACCTTCCGTCTGGGCCTCAACATTGGATTTTAATTTTTGAAAATAACATTATGAAAAGAGTTAATTCGTATATAATCAAAAGTGCCATGGTCCTTTTCCTGGGCCTGTTTGGCGGATGCGACGAATATCTGGAAGAGCAGGTGTTTACCGAGTTTGATCCGGATGAATTCCTTCAGACCGAAAAAGGGATTGAAGGGGTACTTATAGGAGCCTATGACCAATTGCATACCACCAGTTTTTTTGGCCGCAATGTATATTTTACCCTAAGCGAGTTCCCCACGGACATTACCACGGAAAGTGGTGGAGGTTTTGAAAGGACCGCTTTACTCTACGTGAACTATGAATGGGATCCCGCTCAGGGTATTCTTGCCTCTACATGGAATCAGTATTATCGGGCCATTAGAAATGCCAATTCCTTATTGGACAATATTGGAGGTGTTACCGCGCTTTCGGAAGAACAGATAGCCCTTTTTAGTGCGGAAGCCTCTTTTATCCGGGGGGATGCCTACTACAGGCTTTTTGACCTTTTTGGCCCAGTGCCCTTGGTCACTTCCACCGAAAGTTTGGATTTTGAGCCTCCAAGGGCTACGGAAAGTGAGATCATCGATTTCATTATCAGCGAATTGGTTTCGGCTGCGGATAACCTGCCCATTACAGTGGACCAACGAGGCAGGGCCACCAGAGGTGCGGCACTTGCCGTGTTGTGCAAAGTGTATCTTAACCTCGGGCAATGGCAGGCCTGTGCGGATACGGCCCAGGAGATTATCAATTTGGGGGAATATAGTTTATTCCCGGACATAGAGACCCTCTTTGCAGTGGAGAATGAAGACAATGCGGAGTACATTTATGTGCATCCGGCCACGGCCCAGCCCCAGGAAGGAAATGTGTACATGCCCCACGCCTTTCCACCCAATTTTCCTATCCAGGACAACTGGGAAAATTTCGGGGCCCAGTTTCGTACGTTAACGGGTTTTGTGAATTCCTTTGACCCCAACGATCGCCGTCTCAATTTGATCTTAACAGAATACACGAATACAAATGGCGATTTTATAGAGTTGGTAGAGGATGATGAAGGAAACCCCTTGGACGATGCCCGTAGTTTTAAGTATGTGCCAGATCCCAATGCCAATGCGAGATGGAGCGGAAACGACCAGCCCGTAATTCGCTATGCGGACATTTTGTTGGCCAGGGCAGAAGCGCTTAACGAACTCAATGGCCCCAACCAGGAATCTATAGACCTTATCAATCAGGTAAGGCAAAGGGCAGGTGTAGCCCCATTGCAATTGGCGGACTTTGCCTCCACGGAACAACTAAGGGACCATATCCTGGCCGAAAGGGGATGGGAGTTTTTCTCCGAAGGAAAAAGGCGGCAGGATTTGATACGACAGGGCAAACTTATTTCCAACGCTGTTGAAAGAGGCAAGAACGCCCAGGATTTCCGTACATTGTATCCCCTTCCGCAGCGGGAAATAGACGCCAATCCCAATCTGGAGCAAAATCCGGGCTATTAATGGAAAACAGGGAATTCCTTAATTTGGATTGCCCTAGGTACAATAGTATAGCATGAGTTTAAGAAAGTTGTTTGAGTTAGTTTTTTTATCCTCTTTTGCGGCCGCCCTCTTGGGTGGCTGTAAAAGCAAGGAGCCCTCCCCTGTTAAAAAAAGGCCCAATATTGTCTTTATATTGGCCGATGATTTTGGGGCCCATGATCTAAGTGTAACGGGTAGCACCTACTATGAAACCCCGCAAATAGACCGTATAGCCAGGGAGGGTACTATTTTTACACAAGGGTATGCCGCCAGCCGAGTATGTAGCCCCTCACGGGCCAGTATTCTATTAGGGCAATCTACGGCCCGTCATGGCATAACGGATTGGATCGGAGCAAAATCCGGAGTCGCCTGGAGATCCAATAATAGGAATGACAGACTGCTTCCTCCCGAATATAATCATGTATTGCCCAGCGAGGATACCACCTTGGCTGAGGCCTTGGCAGAAAATGGCTATACCACTTTTTTTGCCGGGAAATGGCACCTGGGTACAAAAGGCTCTTGGCCAGAAGATCACGGCTTTCAATCTAATATAGGAGGCTGGGATGTAGGAAGCCCCAAAGGGGGATATTTTTCCCCATGGGATAATCCAAATTTGGAAAATCGGCAAAACGGGGAAAACCTTTCTATACGATTGGCCAAGGAAACCTCCGATTTTATAGAACGAAACAAGGATTCTACTTTTTTGGCCTACCTGTCCTTTTATGCCGTTCATGGGCCCATACAGACCACTCAGGACAAATGGGGAAAATACCGGGACAAAGCCTCCGCGGCGGGTACCGCGGAATCCGGTTTCCGGATGGAAAGGGTACTCCCGATCAGGACGGTACAGGACAATCCCGTCTATGCGGGATTGGTAGAGCAGATGGACGATGCCGTAGGCATTGTTCTGGACAAGCTGGATCAATTGGGCATAGCGGAAAATACGATTGTAGTGTTTACATCGGATAATGGCGGTGTTGCCTCTGGCGATGCTTTTTCAACCTCCAATCTTCCGCTAAGGGGTGGTAAGGGATACCAGTGGGAAGGGGGTATCCGGGAACCCTACTTCATTAAAGTGCCTTGGATGCAACAACATAAAATGGTGGATTATCCGGTAACGGGGAGCGACTTTTACCCTACCCTGTTGGATTTGGCCGGCATTCCCCTAAAACCGGACCAACATGAGGATGGCGTTAGCCTTAAGCCGATATTGGAAGGAAAAGATTTACCACAAAGGCCCTTGTTCTGGCACTATCCCCATTACGGCAATCAGGGAGGCGAACCTTCCTCTGTTATCCGTAATGGCGATTGGAAATTGATCCATTATTGGGAGGACGATAGGGAGGAATTGTACGATCTGGTCGCGGATCCAGGCGAGCAGACCGATGTTTTTGCCGAGAATAAGGAAGTAGCATCAAAACTCAGTTCCGATCTAATGGACTATCTGGAAGAGACAAACGCCAATTTTCCTGAAAAGGATTCTGAATTTGATGGGGAACTTGCTCTCAAAAACCATCGCCAGAAAGTAGAGGAATTAATGCCCCGTTTGGAGGCACAGCGAAAAGAATTTTTATCACCGGATTTTGAGCCCAACGAGGACTGGTGGGGCAGCAGGGTTACCAAGGATTAAATAGTATAATACACTGGTTTCCAGATTCGTATAATTGTCCCGTTTTGATAATATCCGGGCCATCTTGGTCGATTATAGGGCTTAAAAGGCACAACGGAATCCCTTTGGTATTATTAATGGTCGTAGGCAATGGAGAAAAGCACAAAATAGGTACGTGATATTAGGGATATCTATTTGTAAAGAAGTGGAGTACCATAAAACCCCCGATACTGAAGAATAACATTTAAAAAGAAGTGTCATGAAAGAAAAGAGGGTGATTAAAAGATTCAGCATGTATTACGGTGTATTGTTGATCGGTGTCTTGTTGATTGGGTGCAAGAACCTTGGGGACAGCAAGCCGAAACCGGATGTAGGCTCTTCCCAGGATGGCGTAACCGCGGAAATTTTAGTGGATACCAACGACGAGGTGGATATTTCCCCTCGATTATTTGGGGTGGACAATGATTGGAGAAGGATTACGGATGCAAATTATATTCCGTTTGCCCAGGCCTTGGAAGGAATTAACTATACACAAATTCGATTTCCGGGAGGTTGGGAGTCCGAATATTATGATTGGAAGGAAAACAGCACCCCGGGTTGGCCCAACACCCCGGAAGAACCTGGGGCATCGATCGGCACGGTAAAATCTACCGATCCCCCGAATATCAATATCGTAATTCCTACGACACCGGCAATGAATGAAGTGCTATTTTCGCCCGAATGGTCTGCCGGGATACAACTATGTAAGGATAGGGCGGACGACGCCATAAACTTAACGGGCCAGAACAATATCACCGAGGTAGAGATTGGTAATGAATGGTGGTTGCAGGGAGCAGGAGGTGTCAGTGATGAGGAAAAGCTTATAAAATATGCGGAAATTGCCAAAAGAATTGCCGCCCATGTAAAACAAACGTATCCCAGTGCCCCTTTTAAACTTCTGGTTAATGGGGATTATGCCAAGCCGTCCGGGTTTACCGTTATCAATGAAATCTTCGGTGAGGACCTGCAATATATAGACGGGGCCGCCCTACATCCTTATGCCGGTTACGACGACCCGGAGTATAGTATAGACAGTTTAAGCACTTGGTTTGGGCAATGTAGACAAAATTTGGGCAAGGACTATTTACATCTGTCGGAATGGGCACCGTCCAAGGCTTATAACGATCAAAAAAAATACGCCCAAAGCGCAAATGTACTGATCGGGATGGTACATGAATTTGCCCGCACAGGATCGGCGGCAGCCACATATTGGCCGCCCACCAATTCGGGAATCCCTGGTCTGGGCCTGTTTAATGAGCCTTTTACGGTGGTGTGGCCCAATGGTCAACTCTTTAGGGATTTGTCCGCAAACTATAAGGGGAAGGCGCTTTTAACGACTTCTGCCGGAAATGTAAGGGCCATAGCGGCTAAAAATGATCAGAACCAATTAGTCGTTTATGTTGCCGGTTTTGAGAATCCCACCACCCTGGTTCAATTAAATGTGGTCGGTAGTACGATCGCAGGTGTGTCGTCCACCAAGCTTTTTGCTCCCGGTAATCCCGATGATACCGCTGAAGCTATTCCCATGCAGGAAATAGACAATCCCAAATACACCAAGACCCAAGCGGGATACGAGTTCATTCTCAATGAGAACAGTGGCTATACTATTTATAGATTAATATTGGATTTGGGGACATAACAATAACGATTTATCATTTTCCCGATGAGTAGGGGTTTATGATCATAACACCAATAGACACGGAAAGCGAAGTAGTTCTAAATTAAGAAGTCAAAAAATGCAAATTGATCAAAGAGGCTTAAATCCAATAGCTACCCACCCTCAAAGTCTGGCAATCAACCTATGAGCGGCGTTAAATTCAATTTTGCCTACGTGCTCTTCCTGGCCTTTGTCTCTGCCATGGGCGGGTTTTTATTTGGGTATGACTGGGTGGTCATAGGTGGAGCCAAACCGTTCTACGAACTATTCTTTGGAATTGCCGATAAGCCTACCCTACAAGGTTGGGCAATGAGTAGCGCACTGGTAGGATGTGTGTTAGGTGCGGTACTTTCCGGTTTGTTGGCGGATAAATGGGGAAGGAAAAAATCCCTCATTTTGGCTGCGGCCTTGTTCATAGTCTCCGCTTTTGGAACGGGATATGTAGATCGCTTTACCCCTTTTATCATTTTTAGATTGATCGGTGGCCTGGGTATTGGCCTGGCCTCCACCTTGTCTCCCATGTACATTGCAGAAGTAGCTCCGGCCAAATATCGTGGGCAGTTCGTTGCCATAAACCAATTGACCATTGTAATCGGAATATTGGCCGCGCAATTGGCCAATTGGGGTATTGCCGAGGCCATTCCAAAAGATTTGGACAGTGCCGGGATATTGGCTTCTTGGAACGGTCAAATAGGATGGCGTTGGATGTTTTGGGCAGAGCTTGTTCCAGCCGGTCTGTTCTTCTTACTCATGTTCCTCGTGCCCAAAAGTCCCAGGTTTCTTGCAAAGATGGGAAAAGACCGGGAAGCGGAAAGTGTCTTGGAAAAGATAGGGGGCAAAACCTATGCAATGGGCGAGCTTAAGAACATGAGGCTTACCTTGGAACAAACATCCAAGACAAAAGTTTCGTTATCCGAAGTAAGTAGCAGGAAAGTTGGGCCCATATTGGTAGTGGGCATTGTTTTGGCCATTTTTCAACAATGGTGTGGTATTAATATCATATTCAACTACGCGCAGGAAATCTTCACTGCGGCCGGATATAGCGTTGGCGACATACTCTTTAATATTATCATAACAGGCAGTGTAAACCTCGTTTTCACTTTTGTGGCCATGCGCACCGTAGATAGTTGGGGGCGTAGAAGGCTTATGCTATTGGGCGCCATTGGGCTTGCCGTGGTCTATGCCTTTTTAGGTGGAGCGTATTATTTTGGTTTCAGTGGATGGCCCGTTCTGGTATTGGTCATAACCGCTATAGCCATTTATGCCATGTCCTTGGCACCGATTACCTGGGTGGTATTGTCCGAAATATTTCCAAATCGCCTAAGGGGTATTGCCATGTCCATCGCTACTTTTTCGCTTTGGGTGGCCTCCTTTGTTCTTACGTTTACGTTTCCCCTATTGAACGATGCTCTTGGAGCTTATGGTACCTTCTGGGTATACAGCGGGATATGCTTGTTGGGCTTTCTGTTTATTAGGAAAAGATTGCCGGAGACCAAGGGAAAGACTTTGGAGGAGCTGGAAATAGAATTGACCAAGAAGAAATAAATAGAGGACGCTCCATGACAATACCCATTTCCATCCCACTCCATTGTAGAACCTAAATGCTTTTTTCAAAAAGGTGGATGACATCGAACCAATGGCCAGTCCATCATGCAACACAAGGTAAAACAGTGGCCCGGGATACCAAAAAGAATCCAGGCATATTTAAAACACGACCAACTATGAAAGTAAAAGCGTGGAAAGAAAAAGTAATAATCCCCACTTATGAGATCGGCACACCTGAAAAGTACCCCGTGTTTTTGGAAAAAAGGGTCTATCAGGCCAGTAGCGGTGCCGTGTATCCACATCCTGTGGTGGAGCACATTAGCAATGAAAAGGAAGATAAGGAATGGGAGGCGATCTTTATTGAAAACGACTACCTTAAGATTATGGTGCTGCCCGCTCTTGGAGGCCGTATACAAATGGCCTATGACAAGATCAGGGAACGTCATTTTGTATATTACAATCACGTTATAAAACCGGCATTGGTGGGTCTAACGGGTCCCTGGATTTCCGGGGGTATCGAATTCAATTGGCCTCAGCATCACAGGCCCAGCACCTATGACCCGGTGGATTTTTATATTGAGGAAAATGCGGACGGCAGCCAAACTGTATGGGTAAGCGAAGTAGAACGCATGTTCCGGACCAAGGGAATGGCAGGTTTCACCCTATACCCGGATAGGGCCTATTTGGAAATAAAGGCACAATTGTACAACAGAACGCCACATGCACAGACTTTTTTGTGGTGGGCCAACCCTGCGGTAGCCGTAAACGACCAATACCAATCCGTTTTTCCCCCAGATGTCCATGCGGTTTTTGATCATGGCAAACGGGATGTTTCCGAGTTTCCGATCGCTAGGGGCACCTATTATAAGGTAGATTATTCCCCGGGAACGGATATTTCCCGCTACAAGAATATTCCGGTACCTACTTCCTATATGGCCATTACTTCCGACTACGATTTTGTGGGAGGATATGAAAATGACACTAAAGGTGGACTATTGCATATAGCCGATCACCATGTATCCCCAGGGAAAAAGCAATGGACCTGGGGAAATGGTGATTTTGGAAGGGCCTGGGACCGGAACCTAACGGATTCCGATGGGCCGTACATTGAGTTGATGTGCGGGGTGTACACGGACAATCAGCCGGATTTTTCTTGGATGCACCCTTATGAGGAAAAGAGCTTTACGCAATATTTTATGCCCTATTATAACGTAGGGGTCGTAAAGAATGCTACCAAGGAGGCCCTATTGAATATGGAATTCGGCTCGGATAAGGTAACCTTAAAACTGCATGTTACCGGAACCTATGAACGATGTAGCATTGTGCTATTGCACAACAATGAAATTGTATTCCAGGATTCCAAGGATCTTAATCCGGCCAATGGATATGAAAAGCGTATCCCCATTACCCAGGAGAAACATCAAAATCTTAAGGCAGTTCTAAAGGATGCAAAAGGCCAAGTACTGGTAAGTTGGGCACCCCATGGGCCCAAGACGGACACCATCCCGGAACCCGCCCGTGCCGCCAAGGCCCCCAAGGAAATCGAAAGTGTAGAGGAGCTTTTCTTGAACGGGCTGCATCTGGAGCAGTATCGCCATGCCACCTATGATGCTGCCCCGTATTATTTGGAAGGGCTTTCCAGGGACCCCAAGGATGTACGTTGCAACAATGCCATGGGAATCTGGTATATGAAACGCGGACAATTTGAAGAGGCCCTGCCCCATTTTGAAAGAGCCATAGCCACGCTTACCCAGCGTAATCCGAATCCTTATGACGGGGAACCTTATTTTAACAAGGGGATGGCGCTGCGCTATTTGGGAAGAAACGAGGAGGCCTATGGGGCATTCTTTAAATCGTGCTGGAATGCGGCTTGGCAAGATGCGGGCTATTTTAACCTTGCACAAATCGATTGTGCCAGGGGGCGTCATCAAAAGGCATTGGAGTTGGTGGATAAGTCGTTGCTTCGCAATTGGCACAACCACAAGGCAAGGCACCTTAAGGTGATTCTCCTAAAAAAACTGGGGAGAGTGGAACAGGCCATGCAGCTCATTGAGGAATCCCTGGATATGGACCGCTTTAACATTGGGGTCCGTTACGAAAAATACACAATACATCAAAATGGGGAGGAGCTCCGGGAGTTTCAAAACTTACTACGGGACGAGGTACATAGCTATCTGGAGTATTCCATGGATTACGCCCAGGCCGGGCAATATGACGAAGCCATGGCACTTCTTCGACTTTATCTAGGGGATAAAAGTACCGTTTACCCCATGGTCCATTATTTTTTAGGTTGGTACTGGGAGCAGAAGGGCGATTTACAACAGGCCAAAACCGCCTATCAAAAAGCGCAGGAAATGCCCAAGGATTATTGTTTTCCCAACCGATTGGAAGAGGTGGTGGTCCTCCAAAGTGCCATAGGAATAAATGCAAAGGATGGCAGGGCCTCTTATTTTCTGGGTAATTTTTGGTATGCCTTTCGGCAGTACAAGGACGCGAGGGAGTGTTGGGAAAATGCCATTTTACAAGAACCTTCCAATGCCATCGCCCACCGCAACATAGCACTCTTGTACTTTAACAAGACCAAGGACAGGGGCCTGGCCCGTAGGCACTTGGAAAAGGCCTTTTCCCTACAGCCGGACAATGCGCGGCTCTTAATGGAACTAGATCAATTGTACAAAAAGTTGAATTTGGCAACCGATCAAAGGTTGGGGCTTTTGGAAAAAAACTTGGATCTTACCCTGTCCAGGGACGATCTGTATTTGGAACGTATCGCCCTGTATAATTTTATGGGACAACATGAAAAAGCCTTGGATTTGATAGCGAAACGGCAATTTCATCCTTGGGAAGGCGGTGAGGGCAAGGTACCCTTCCAGTACCTTACCGCAAAAATTGAATGTGCAAAACAACATTTGGCCAAGGAGGACGGCCATGCGGCACTTTCCCATTTGGAGGCGGCCCGTTCCTATCCCCATAATTTGGGAGAGGGCAAGCTATACGGTGCCCAGGAAAACGATATTCTGTATTGGTCCGGTTGTGCCCATGAACAATTGGGGAACAAGGATAAGGCCATGGATTTTTGGGAAGCGGCGGCCACCGGGCTCGATGAATTGGGAGCGGCCCTTTTCTACAATGACCAACAGCCCGACAAAATTTTTTACCAAGGGCTGGCCCTGCTTAAACTGGGACGTGAAACGGAGGCGAAAAACCGGTTTCGGAAATTTATCGATTACGCAAAGGCCCATATGAACGACGAGGTAACCCTGGATTATTTTGCCATTTCCCTGCCTGATCTGTTGATTTGGGAAGAAGACCTGAATTTGCGCAACAAGATCCACTGCCAATATCTCAAAGGTCTTGGCGAAATGGGGCTGGGCCACAGGGAGGATGCCGAAAAAACGTTTGAGGCCGTTTTGGAACAGGATCGCTTTCATTTGCCCGCACAACTACATCTGAACATGGTAAGGAATCTTGAGCTGAACTTTCAAAAAGCATAATCATGGGGTGCCCCAGGTGGTTCATTTGGGTATGGATAAGTTTTGGGGCGTGGGCCGTTGCCCAGGAAAGGCCCAACATTTTATGGATTACCATAGAGGATACCTCTCCCCGCTTCATTGGGGCCTATGGCAATACGGCAGCCCGCACCCCGATCATCGATCAATTGGCACTGGAAGGCGTGCGCTTTACCAATGCTTTTTCCACGGAAACGGTCTGTTCGCCCAGCAGGTCTACCATAATTACCGGAGTGCCCACTTATAAGAGTGGTACCGGCCATCATCGTAGCAAATATCCGGTTCCGGGTTTTATAAAGGGCTTCCCTTATTACATAAAACGGGAGGGATACTATACTTCCAACAATGTTAAGACGGATTATAATGTGGCCAACGAAAAAAGCTTTATAAAAACGGCCTGGCATGAAAGTTCCACTACCGCTGGTTGGTGGAATCGCGATGAAGGGCAACCCTTCTTTTCGGTCTTCAATTTTACCCAATCGCACCAATCACGCACCATGTCCATGTCCTATGATTGGTACGTCAAAAATGTTTGGGACCATTTGCCCGATAGTGTGAGGTTTGGGGATAGGGATTTTGAAATGCCGCCTATCTATAAGGATTCCCCGGAAATGCGAAAGCAAATGGCCCGGGTGTACAATGCCATAGCCCTGACCGATATACGCATTGGTGAATTGCTACAAAAGCTGGAGGAAGATGGCCTTATGGACAATACCATCGTCTTTTTCTTTGCGGATCATGGGGAAGGGATGCCCCGTGGTAAGACCAACGGTAGCGATTATGGGCACCGGGTACCTTTTATTATCCGGTTCCCGGAACGGTACAAACACCTTTCCCCTTGGGGAACCTCGGGCCTGGTGACAGATGAACTCATAAATTTTGAGGATTTGGCACCTACCGTCCTCTCTTTGGCAGGGATCCCCATCCCGGAGCACATGAAAGGACGCGCCTTAATGGGAGATTCCAGGACTCCCCCGATGGATTATCTGGTCCTGTCCTCGGATCGGACCGATAACGGCCCGGATATGGTACGTTCCGTTACGGATGGCCGTTATATCTATTCCAGAAATTACATGCCCTTTTTGCCTCAGCAGCGCTATATTAGATATCTGGAGATTTCGGACATTGTAAGGACCATGCGCAGGGATTTTAAGGAAAATCGACTGGATTCCCTTCAAAGAAGCCTGTTTTTGGAACGCCCGGCGGAGTATCTTTTCGACCTAAGGAAAGATCCTTGGGAGACCACCAACTTAACGGGCAGTCCGGAGCACAAGGCTGTCCTGGACAAGATGCGAAACCAATTGGAGACGCGCCTAAAGAAGGCCAGGGACATTCTTTTTTTGCCGGAATATGAGCTTGGTGAAATCTCAAGGACCACCACGCCCTTTCAATTTCGGCAGGATTCCAAAAAATATCCCTTTGAAAAGATCCATGCGGCGGCCTCCTTATCGGGAAAACGGGATAAGGGTACTTTGAACAAGCAATTGGATTTTCTAAAAAACGAGTATCCGATTATACGATATTGGGCCGTGCTTGGGCTTCAAAGTCAGACCTCGGCTAATATAAGACTCGCGGAAAGGTCCTTGAAAAAGGCAATAAACGATCCGTATCCCCCAGTTTCCATTTATGCCTCCGCACTGATGTACCAACATTTCAAAGATCGGGATGCCTTGGAGAAACTAAAGCTATATTGCAAAAATGAGAATGCGCATTTGGCCTTGTTGGCAATCAATGCCGTACTTTATTTGGAGGATAAGGGCGCTTTTTTGGAGACGATACGGGAATTTTGTCAAATTGCGGGCCATGAGTATAAGATAAATGCGGCCTGTTTGGATTATTTGGGCATACTGGGTCTGGTGCCCAATTCCCCTGAAAATTAGAAATAAATCCATATGGCGTTCCAAAAATTAAAAATGATCTATGTGGATTAGTGTGGGTTGACGAAAAGGGCAGTCCCTGTCTACCAAAGGTTGACGGGATGTGCCCACGGGACGCAGAAATAGTCCGCGAAGGTCCGTCCCGATAGCTATCGGGAGTGCGGTGCACGACATAGCGAAGCCATGGGCGAGATAATGCGGCTGCCTAGCATGTAGGTCCGGGAGCGGGCGGTGCGAAGCAATTTCCTTGTCCCGTCTTGATTTTCCCGCCCGTACCGAACGGTACGTTCGGGCGGGTTGTTTCGTTTTTCATCAAGGAAAAATGAAAAAGATGAATTTCAAATTATAAGCAATGTAGGTTCATATCAAATCCGTGGATCGTATCAATACCCACTAAAAACAAGATAGAACCATTAAAAATGATAGCAATGCGTTATTTTAAAGTGATTGTTCCGCTTATTGCGGGATTGTTTTTTCTTCGATGTTCTGTCCCGCCCAAAAATTGGATTTCCCTGGAAGGCCAATGGCAGGTAAAACTGGATTCCTTAGATCAGGGAATTCCGGAAAATTGGGCCGCGTCCCATTTTGAGGGCCAACCGATTCAACTGCCGGGCACTTTGGACGATGCGGGAATAGGGGCCCCGAACCGGTTAAAGCCGGAACTGAACAACTATGTACTTTCCAACCTTGCCCGGAAACACCAATATATAGGAAAAGCGTGGTATCAAAAAGAAGTGGAAATACCCGGAGCCTGGCAGGGCAAAAGTATTCGCTTAACCTTGGAAAGGGTAATTTGGGAGTCCTCGGTATATGTAGACGGTAAGCGTATGGGCAAAGCGGAAAGTTTGGTAAGTTCCCACGAATATGACCTGTCCAAGGCACTTTCCCCAGGGAAACACTTGCTTACCATTTGTATCGATAATGGCAACAAATATCCATTGATAAATGTGCCGGGCACCAAGTACCCCGATCCGATCAATCAGGATATGGCCCATGCCTATACCAACCATACCCAGATCAAGTGGAACGGCATTATCGGGGATCTCCTCTTAAGGGCCATGGCCCCCGATGCACCCGAAAACTTACAGATTTATCCGGATGTCGATGACAGGACACTTAGGGTAAGCTACCAACACGCCAATGCGGATCCCAAAAAATCGCGATTGGAGATAGCGGACAGTGACGGCCGCTCCCTACTTTCCACAACTTTGGAAGGTGCCCAAAAAGAGGGTGATATGGTGGAATTTAAAATCCAAAAACCGGAAGATCTCCAATTTTGGGACGAGTTCCGTCCCCACGTTTACGAGGCACGGCTTATTACGGGATCCGATACGTTAACGACACCCTTTGGCTATAGAAAGATCGGGGCCAAAGAAGGCAAGCTCACCTTAAATGGCGATCCCATCTTCCTAAGGGGAAACCTGGAGTGCGCCATTTTTCCGCTCACGGGGCATCCGCCCATGGAAAAGGAAGGTTGGGCACAATTGATCCAACAGGCCAAGTCCTATGGGCTAAACCACTTGCGTTTTCATTCCTGGTGCCCCCCAAAAGCTGCTTTTGAGGCTGCGGACGAGGCCGGTTTTTATCTTCAGGTAGAACTCCCCCACTGGAGCCTTAAGGTGGGCGAGGATCAAAGTACCACCGAATTCTTGCGGGACGAGGCCAACAAAATACTTCGGGATTACGGCAACCACCCCTCCTTTGTTTTAATGGCCCTGGGGAATGAACTTCAGGGGGATGCCGGGTTAATGAACGCCATGACGGCCGATTTAAAAAGGAAGGACAATCGCCATTTGTATATGACCACCGCATTTTCCTTCCAAAAACCCATGGGGGAACGGCCCGAGCCCGAAGATGAATATTTTGTCACCCAATGGACGGACAAGGGTTGGATCAGGGGGCAGGGAATATTCAACAACAGACCGCCCCATTTTGATGCCGATTATTCCGCAAATAGCGAACACATAGAAATCCCGCTCATATCCCATGAGATTGGCCAGTACGCCGTTTATCCCAATCTGTCCGAAATACCCAAATACGATGGGGTCCTAAAGCCCTTGAATTTTGAGGCCGTAAAAAATGACCTTGAAAAGAAAGGGCTTTTGGATCTGGCCGGGGCATTTACGCAAGCCTCAGGTAAATTGGCCGCCATGTTATATAAGGAAGAAATTGAGCGTGCCCTAAAAACCCCCAGTTTTGATGGGTTTCAATTATTGCAGCTACAGGATTTTCCGGGACAGGGTACGGCTTTAGTAGGCTTGCTCAACGCATTTTGGGAATCCAAGGGGGCCATATCCGCAGAGGAATTCCGAAAGTTTAATTGCGAAATGGTTCCCTTGATTCGTTTTAAAAAAGCGGTCTATGAAACGGGGGAAACCTTTAAGGCAAACATCGAAATTGCTAATTTTTACGAACCCAAAACTAACCAGACCATCAAATGGAGCATTAAAAATGAATCCGGGGACCTGATAAAGGAAGGAAGCATAGAAAAGGTGTCCCTTACTTTGGGAAACAACCAAAATTTGGGGACGATATCCTATCCCGTAGAGACGGGCAATGCACAAAGATGGACCGTAGAAGTGGCCCTTTTGGGAACCGATTACAAAAACGATTGGCCCATTTGGATCTATCCCAAGGGGGTGATGGCCGCACCAAAGGATATAGTGGTGACCCGATCTTTTGAAACGGCGCTAATGGCCCTTGAAAAGGGTCAAAAAGTCCTTTTAAATCCAGATCCAAATAGAATTGAAGGGATAGAGGGTCGTTTTGTCCCTGTTTTTTGGAGTCCGGTACACTTTCCCAGTCAGCCGGGTACCATGGGACTTTTGATCGATTCAAACCATTCGGCGTTCCGGGATTTTCCTACCCGATCCCATACGGAATGGCAATGGTGGGACCTTTGTATCGGCTCCAAATCCGTGCGATTGGATTCCCTAGGGGTAAAACCCTTGGTCAGGGTCATCGATAATTTTGTGACTAATAACCATTTGGCCAATGTCTTTGAAGCCAAGGTGGGTAAGGGAAAGCTGTTGTTTTCCTCCATAGATCTATATTCCGATCTAAAGAACAGGCCCGTGGCCAGACAGTTGCGCCATAGCCTTTTACGTTATATGGACAGTGATGCATTTGACCCCTCCGACACCGTGGAGGCCCAAAATATAAAAAAGATGCAATCGCATCGCAATCAGGGCAAGTTTTCCACAAAGGATATCTACGATTGATTAAGGGGGTGTGCAACAAGTTTCACTTTTAGGGAGACCTGTCAGGTTTCCGAAACCTGGCAGGTCTTAGTCGGCGACCAAATTTGGGATTGGTCTTGGGCATTGTTCCATGTCAGGAAGTGAAATTTGTCGTACGCCCGGTTCTTAGAGACTGTTTTGAAATATGTGATTAGAACCCGCCTGAACGGAACGGGCAGGTTTCTTATAGGTCATTTTTGATGGATTATGGGGCAAAATTTTTAGGCATAGCATTCTATGATAAAATTTTAACAGGGCCGAGTGAAAGGCCAATGATTTGGCCTTTGAACGAGGGGCCAGACGGTGTGCTGGCCGCAAACCTGCCCGTCCGGTCAATGCGGGAAAGGACATACCCGCCTGAACGGACGGGCAGGAAAAAATAATTGACATATTTCAAAACAGTCTCTTAGGCCCTATCAATTTCCTTACCTTTATCGTTAAAAGTATATACAGATGAACGTACGCTGGGAAGGCGTAATGCCTGCGGTGACCACCAAGTTTACAAAAGAGGATACATTGGATATGGCCATGTTCAACACCAACATCCAGGCCCAGTTGGATGCCGGCGTCCACGGTATTGTTTTGGGAGGATCTTTAGGGGAGGCCAGTACTTTGACTGGTGCGGAGAAGCGTATTTTAATCAAGGAGACCCGCCAGACGGTCTCCGGTAAACTGCCTGTTGTGATGACCATAGCGGAGCAAGCCACCAAAGAGGGAATCAAGGCCGTACGGGATGCGGAAAGGCATGGAGCGGACGCCCTTATGATCTTGCCCCCTATGCGTTACAAAGCCACCGATTATGAGACCGTGTCCTATTTAAAGGAACTGGCCCATAGTACGGGCCTGCCCATAATGATCTATAACAATCCGATAGATTACAAAATTGAGGTTACCTTACCCATGTTCGAGGAATTGTTGGAACAGGATAATATTGGTGCCGTTAAGGAGTCCACAAGGGATGTTATCAATATTGGAAGGCTGCGCAATCATTTCGGGAACCGTTTAAAGATTTTGACGGGTGTAGATCCCCTGGCCCTAGAAAGTCTTGTAATGGGGGCCGATGGTTGGGTCGCGGGACTGGTATGCGCCTTTCCGGCGGAGACCGTTGCCATCTATGGACTGGCCAAGGCAGGAAGAATCAAGGAGGCCACGGAGATCTACCGTTGGTTCCTTCCCTTATTGGAACTGGACATCAGCCCACAATTGGTACAGAACATTAAATTGGCCGAGGCGGCCACGGGCCTAGGGACGGAGCAGGTAAGGCCGCCCAGGCTAAAGCTCCGGGGTCACGAGCGGGATAGGGTACTCAAGATAATCGATGCGGGATTACGCACCCGTCCCGAACTACCGGATTATAAAGCCTTGGTTTAGGAGCGGCGAATACAACGTATAAATAGGATTGATTTCATTTTTGGACCATAGATTATGATTACAGGAGAAAACTATATTGGAGGGCAACGTTCCGCAAAGGGCGATAGTACCTATACGACTTTTGATCCAAAGTTGAACCTCCCCACAGAATGGACTTTTTATGAAGCTACCGAAGAGGAGATTAATGAAGCCGTCGAAAAGGGACAATCCGCTTTTAAGGTATTTCAAAATATTCCCGGGACGGAAAGAGCTGTTTTTTTAAGGGCGATAGCCGAAGAAATTGAAGGGCTTGGTGACGATTTGTTAGCCGTATATATGCGGGAATCCGGACTTCCCGAGGGTAGGGCCAAGGGAGAACGCGGACGTACCATGGGCCAATTGAAGGCTTTTGCCGATCTTTTGGAGGAAGGGTCTTGGGTGGAGGCCATCATAGACACGGCCCAACCCGATCGCCAACCCTTGCCCAAAGTGGATATTCGGAAGATGCTGGTTCCCCTTGGTCCCATAGCGGTCTTTGGATCAAGTAATTTTCCGTTTGCCTTTTCCACGGCGGGGGGGGACGCTGCCAGTGCCTTGGCAGCAGGTTGTCCGGTAGTCGTCAAGGGCCACCCTATGCACACAGGGACAAGTGAAATGGTAGCATCGGCCATCATTGCCGCGGCCTTGCGTACGGGGATGCCGGATGGTGTTTTTTCGCACCTCAATAGTAGTGGTATCCAAGTAGGACAGAAACTCGTGATGCATCCGGGTATCAAGGGGGTGGGTTTTACGGGAAGTATCAAAGGAGGTACGGCCCTATATCAATTGGCAAGTGAGCGCAAGGAGCCCATTCCCGTTTTTGCGGAGATGGGCAGTATAAACCCGGTGGTAATTTTGCCTGGAGCCTTGGGGGATAAGGCCGCCCAATGGGCAAGCAGTTATGCGGGCTCCATTACCTTGGGAACGGGGCAGTTCTGTACCAATCCAGGGTTACTTTTGGGAATCAAGAGTGGGGAATTGGATAGCTTTACGTCAATTTTGGGCCAAGAATTAGAAAAACAAGAACCTGGATGTATGCTGCATTCCAATATTCATGCAGGATATGAAAAGGGAAAAGAAGAACTTTCCTCCCAACCCAATACCCAAATTATGGCTTCCTATGAGGCAGAGGTGGCCCCTAATTATGCAAAACAGCGAATACTGAAGGTGAGCGGGGCCGACTTTAAAGGTAACCCAAAGCTACATCAAGAGGTCTTTGGGCCATTTTCTATAGTGGTGGAATGCCGCGATAAGGAAGAACTGCAACAACTGATTCAACAGTTGGAGGGGCAATTGACCGGCACGATTCTCGGGAATAACGAGGAGGTAGTTGATGACCCGGACATTGTGGAAGCTTTAAAAAGTAAGGTAGGCCGGTTAATTTTCAATGGGGTTCCCACAGGGGTAGAGGTCTGTCCCGCTATGCAGCACGGCGGACCTTTCCCGGCGAGTACGGATAGTAGGTTTACCTCGGTAGGTACATCGGCTATAAAGCGATGGGTGCGGCCAGTAACTTATCAGAACTGGCCTCAAGAAGCATTGCCCGAAGCCTTGAAAAGCGGTAATCCATTAGGAATTATGCGTTTGGTGGATGGGAGATATTCTGCCGAAAAGATTTAGCAATAAGGTTCAAGTACAGCTTAAATCGCGAAGAACCAGAAAGCGTCCAGCGAAAAGCGATAAGCGAATAGCCTACTCCTTGAAATAGATTATGCCAGTACATACCTTTACCTGTATCGACGCCCATACCTGTGGAAACCCCGTAAGAGTGGTAGCTCAAGGGGGGCCACACCTCAAAGGAAAGGATATGGCCGAAAAGCGGCAGCACTTTCTAGACCAGTATGATTGGATACGTAAAGGACTCATGTTCGAGCCACGTGGGCATGACATGATGAGTGGGAGCATTCTTTATCCTCCTTCCCGTCCGGAAAACGATTTGGGCATTCTCTTTATCGAGACCAGTGGATGCTTGCCCATGTGTGGGCATGGGACCATCGGTTCCATGACCATTGCTTTGGAGGAGGGGTTGGTAGTCCCAAAAATTCCTGGAAGAATACGGATGGAAACCCCGGCAGGGCTGGTCGAGGTAACCTATACTATGAAGGATAAAAAAGTACAGACGGTAAAATTCACCAATGTAAAATCCTATTTAGCGGCATCGGACCTAACCGTATCTTCCAGGGGTCTGGGCAATTTGGTTTTTGACGTGGCTTATGGTGGAAACTTTTATGCCATAATCGATATGCAGGAAAATTTCAACGGTATACAGGATTATACCGCGGAACAGTTGATAGGGTTTAGTCGTGAAATTCGAAAAAGCATCGACCAGAATTACCCCAATGCCTTTGTGCATCCCCAAGATGATACGATTCGCAATGTGAGTCACATCCTATGGGCCGGAAAGACCATCTCACCAAATGCCACGGCTCGCAACGCGGTCTTTTATGGGGACAAGGCCATAGACCGTTCCCCTTGTGGTACGGGCACCTCCGCAAGAATGGCCCAGTGGCATGCCAAGGGAAAATTAAAGATTGGGGAACTGTTTGTCCACGAGAGCTATATAGGATCCCGGTTCACAGGAGTAGTGGAGCAAGAAACCTCCCTGAAGGGAATACCTTGCATTGTACCCAGTATTGAGGGTTGGGCACGAATTTATGGCCGCAATGAGATAACCATAGATGATGACGATCCCTATGCCAGCGGTTTTCAGGTAATATAGTCATGGGAAAGCAAATAGTAGTTATTGGCGGTGGAATCATAGGCTTAAACTGTGCCTATTTTTTAAATAAGGAAGGACATTCCGTCACCGTTCTGGAGGCTTCCGATATGAGTTCCGGGGCGTCCTATGTAAATGCCGGGTACCTCACTCCTAGCCATATTGTTCCTTTGGCGGCCCCAGGGGTATTATGGCAGAGTTTAAAATGGATGATGGATTCCTCCAGCCCCCTCTACATAAAACCCCGTTTGGATCTGGATTTCCTTAAATGGGCGTGGTACTTCCACAGGTCTTCTGCCCGATCTAAAGTGAAAAAGGCCGCTCCGGTGCTAAGGGACATCAATCTCCTAAGTACGGAACTCTACAAGGACATAAAAACCTCCGGGGATTTGGGGGGCTTTCAACTGGAGCATGAAGGTTTGTTGATGTTGTACCAGACCAAAGCTGCCTACCAACATGAGCTTGCCGTTGCGGAAAAAGCCTCTCATCTTGGATTGGAGGTCGTGGAACTGAATTTGGCCGAGCTCGGCCAATTGCAACCGCAGATCACTATTGATGCCCAAGGGGCCATACATTATAAGTGTGATGCACATACCACTCCAACGGAGTTTATGCCCAAAATGATAGGTTATCTTAAAAAAAGAGAGGTTGCCTTCCGTACCAACCAAGCGGTGGATGAACTTTTTGTAGGCGGAGATGGGATTACGGGCCTGCGGACCAAAGCCAAAACCTACACAGCGGATGAGTATGTTCTGGCCGCTGGCGCCTGGAGTGCGGCATTGGTAAAAAAACTGGGGCACGGCATGCCCTTGCAGGCTGGCAAGGGCTATTCTATAAATGTGCCAAGGGACACCGGCATTACCCTGCCGGCGATTCTCATGGAGGCCAAGATGGCCGTGACCCCAATGAAAGGATTTACGCGATTTGCAGGTACTATGGAATTCTCGGGGGCCAATTCCATTGTTCGCAAGGAAAGAGTGCAGGCTTTGGCCAGAGGGGTCCGCAGGTTTTATCCGGAATTGGAAATTACCGTTGAAGAAATGGAACTGGCCCGAACGGGCTTGCGACCTGTCTCACCGGATGGATTGCCCTATATTGGGAGGTTTCCGGACATATCCAATCTGGTGGTGGCCACAGGACATGCCATGATGGGTTGGAGCCTGGGCCCCGCCACTGGAAAATTGGTGCAACAGCTTGTCGATGGCAAGAAACCGGAAATAGACCTAACCCCTTTCCAACCGGATAGAAGGTTTGTATAACTGCTTACAAATAGTCTTTAGCAAGAAGAATCACCGACAATTTTCCATTCCCCTTTGATTCGCTTTAAAACAATCATAAATGTGCCATTGGCATTACCCACTTCCCGGATAAGATGGTATTCCCCCATGACCCAATAGGCATCTTTGCCGATCCTAGTGATATCGTGCAGCGTAAAGGTCAAGGTTCCGGTATGATTTTTTGTGGGATAGCTTTCTTTATAGCGTTCCAAAGTGGCCCCATAGCCCCTGTGTATACCTCCCGAACCGAAGAAAACCAGGGAATCCGATTGTTCGTAGCCTTTCATAAAACCTTCGATATCGTTCTTGGACCATGCTTGTGCCTGGGTGTCCAATACTAAGCGTATGGAGCGGATATCCTCCGCTTGGGAATTCCAAGAACCACAGGAGATACAATAAGGTAGTATAAGAAACAGGAGTTTAGCCTTCATGAAATGGACTTTAAGGTGATAGAAAGTTTAATACGGATCTTACCTAAGATAATAAAATAAGGTTTCGCATCAAAAAGTGGCGATTAAGACCTGTCATTTACATCCAAAAAATAAAAATAGTATTTGGCGGGGTATCCACGATGAAATAATATGCTATGTCCGGTTGTACAAAGGATGGGCATAAAAACTATTCCCAGAGGTGTTAAAAAGACAGGGGAAACGTGAATTTTTATATATCTTGAAAAAAAATACCCTACAATAAAGGATATAACAACAAACGGCCATTGCAATTTTACGATTCGCAATTGACAAAATACAAGAAACGGGGGTTGTCATTTTAATATAATTTTAAGTTTTAGGGGAATAGTGCGTTTTATCGCTATTTTTTTTGGTAGTATTAGACAGATTTTAATTAACTCAACAACTCAATTATTATGATGCAAAAACACAAGAAACAATCTCAAAAACATCGAGGGGTGGCATATGCTATTCCAAAGGCGGGGTTTTTGCTGATGCTTTTATTTTTAGGGCTTCAGAGGACTTTTGCGGCTGAGGCCAACATTCTGGAAGATCCAGTGAAGACTGTATTTCAATCCACCGTTACGGGGACGGTTTCCGATGAACTAGGGCCTTTGGTCGGGGCTAGTGTACTAGAAAAGGGGACCGCTAATGGTACCCAGACCGATTTTGACGGTAACTATACTTTGGAGGTAAGTCCCAACGCCGTTTTGGTAATAAGCTATATTGGGTATGCCACCCAGGAATTACCCGTAAACGGGCAGGGCACTATTAATGTAACGCTCCAAGAGGATGCCAGCCAGTTGGACGAGGTGGTCCTTGTGGGGTATGGTACCCAAAGTAGGACCGCCGTAACCAATGCCATATCTTCCGTTAGCAGTGAAGATTTGGTGGAAACTCCGGCCATTGGGGTTTCACAGGCATTGCAGGGAAGAGCGGCCGGTGTCCAGGTGACGAACACCGGGGCGCCCGGAACAGCACCTCAGGTTACCATTAGGGGTTTGGGTACTTTTGGGAACAACCAGCCTTTATTTGTAGTGGATGGGGTGCCCACAACAAGTCTCAATAGTATCCCCGCGGAATCTATAGAGTCCGTGGATATTCTTAAGGATGCCTCCAGTGCTGCTATTTATGGTTCTAGGGCTTCAAACGGGGTTGTGTTAATTAAAACCAAAGGAGGAAGATCTGGGAAAACCACTTTCAATTTTAATACCTATGCGGGTCTTTCCATGAATCCAAAAACTTTGGATGTTCTTAACGCACAACAATATTTGGAATATGCCGGAAGTTACGATGTAGATGCGGGGACTCCGGGGATACAACTTCCGGAGACTTTACGACCTGGAGTGGTAGACCCTTCCATAGATACAAATTGGCAGGATGAGATTATGCGTGTAGGGGCGTGGCAGAGTTATGATATAGATGCGTCCGGGGGTTCGGAAAAAGCTACTTATAGCGTGCGTGCAGGATATTTAAAGCAGGAGGGAACACTGCTTCAACTTGATTTTGAACGTTTTTCAGCAGGTGTCAATACCTCATTAAAACTTAGCGACAAGATTACTATTGGTCAGACACTTAATATTGGAATCTCCGAAACCAATGGGGAAGGAGAGAATGCGGGATCCACCAGCAATGCCTTATTGAATGCCTTGCGTTTTGACCCTACCAAACCGGTATTTGATGAGAGCACCAACTTTTTCTCTGAGATTACCACTTCAATCGACGGGCAAGATGCAGAAAACCCGGTACGTATTTTAACCAACGGATCTAGGGTTCAAAGTAATACCGAGCTTGTAGGTTCCTTGTTCGGAATTTACGAGATCATTCCGAATCTGACCTACAAGCTCACAGTTGGTCTTGACCTCTCTTACCGTAATTACGACGAATTTTTACGCTCCATACCTACGGGTTCTAGACAGCGTTTGGAGTCCATTACGAACAAAAATAGGATAAGGAACCTGAATACGTTAGTTACCAATACCTTAAACTACAATAACACTTTCGCCGACAGGCACAATCTTAACGTATTAGCGGGTTACGAACATAACAAATTCGATTTTGATCGTTTAGATGCCGTTACAAGGAATTCTTTAACGGACGTTGTGGAGAACCTTAATATTGGTGATGTTAGGGAACTAACGAGTCAACTTACGCCTGACGTGCTCCATTCTGTATTTGGTAGGGTAGAATATGATTTTGATAGGACATATCTCCTCTCAGCTACTTTTAGGGCGGATGGTTCCGCCAAGTTCTCAGATGGTAATCGTTGGGGTTATTTTCCCTCGGTCTCAGGGGGTATTAATTTTGCGAATATGCCTTTTCTTGAGGATAACGAAACTATTTCTTCCCTTAAGTTAAGAGGGAGTTGGGGAATTACCGGTAATAACAATATTGGATCTTTCCAAACCCAGTCGGGTTTGCTAACAGACTTTAATTATGTTATAGACGGTGCGCTTGTCAGTGGTTCCCGCCCGGCTCGTATACCCAATGAATTATTGCAGTGGGAAGAGCTTACCTCCATTAATGTTGGGGTAGACCTTGGATTCTTGAACAATGATCTTACCGTTTCGTTAGAGTATTTCGAAAACGAAAGTGACGGTCTTCTGGTTTCTGTTCCTTTGAGACCCACATTGGGATCAACGGATCCCAATCAGATACAGAATGTTGGAGGTACAGAGCTTACGGGGATGGAATTTAATGTAGGTTATAATGATAGAAGAGGGGATTTTACGTGGGGTGCTAACTTAAATGCTTTCATGAATATCAATACCGAAGTCACTTCCTTGGGAGATGTGGATGCCGTATTGCAAGGAAACGTCCTGCAGCAAACCATAAATAGACTTTCGGTAGGAGAAGCACCTTTACATTTCTTTGGCCTTCGGACGGATGGCATTTTCCAGAATCAGGCCGAGGTTGATGCAGGCCCTACCCAGACTGCGCCGGATCCAGATGATAATTCCTCTCTGATAGGAAACATTAGATATGTCGACACAAATGGAGATGGCACAATAAATGCCGATGATCGTGTACTGATAGGTGATCCCAATCCGGACTTTACCATGAACTTTGATTTCAATTTGGCCTATAAGAATTTTGATTTTTCGATATTCCTTAATGGAGTGTATGGAAACGACATCTATAACGGACTTGCGGCTATTCTGGAGCAACAAGCGAGATTGTTTAACACCACGACCACAATATTGGATAGATGGTCGCCGACCAATCCCTCACAGACCGTTCCAAGGGCTACCCCTACGTTCACCATAAATGAGAATACTTCTGACCGATTTATTGAAGATGGGTCATTTACCAGGATACGGAGTCTTACTTTGGGGTATTCCCTTGGAAATAACGCTTTAAAGAGTTTTGCCAACGGTGCTTTAAGTAAATTAAGATTTTATATTCAGGGACAAAACTTGGCTACCTTTACGGACTATTCGGGTTATGATCCGGAGATAGTGCCCATTCTTTCCGGAGGGACAACACAGGCCATAGGATTGGATGTGGGGAGGTACCCACAGCCTAGAACGGTAATCGCTGGACTTCAAGTTCAATTTTAAAAAAAAAAAATTAGATATGAGAACTAAAAACATAATTATTACCTGCGTGGCCATATTTATGGGGCTATGGGCCTGCAATAGAAATGAATTGGACATTACCGACCCCAATGTAATAGTTGCGACGACGTTTTTTCAGAATTCAGGGGAATTACAGTCCGCGGTAAACGGGGCGTATTCCTTTTTACAGTCCCAAGGGATGTACGGTAGGATCAAGTTCTTTCTTTTCGACAATTTGGGACAGGAGAATGCCGGGACGGATGCTTTGCAAGGGGGCCTGGGATCCTTTATTAGGTATACTTTTGATGCTTCTTCAGGAGAAATTTTTACCTATTGGGAGGCGGTTTATAGAGGAATAGGGAGTTGTAATTTTGTTATTGAATCGGCCGAGGAAGGTTTGATCCAGAACGTAAGTCAGACCGAAATCAACCAGCGCCTAGGGGAAGCACGTTTCCTTAGGGCCCTTTACTACTTTTATTTAACGAACCTGTTCGGAGATGTACCACTACAGACTACTACTTCCAGTGAATCTTCCGGGGCCAAGGCTACCCAAGCTGAGATTTATAATTTGATTCTCGAAGATTTGACCTTTGCCGTAGCCAATCTTCCCACAGTTGGGAACACCCCCAATGGAAGAGCCACAAGAGGTGCTGCCCAGGCACTTAAGGGAAAGGTGCATCTTTTTCTTGAGGAGTGGCAAAATGCCGTGGATGAGTTTAGTGCCATTACGGGATATACCATTGAGGGCGTAGCTCCGAGGGACAACGGCAACGAGGCCGGTGAGTTTAATTCAGAGTCTATATTTGAGGTGAATTATGATAAGCAAATTGGGGGAGACCAGTGGAATGCCACAGGCAACGGGTTACGTGAAACCACTTTTCGAGGTATTGAGTATGCCCCGACCAATTTTGCGAACATAATTGTAAATCCTACCTTTCTTGAGAACTTCGAGGATGACGACCCCAGGATTCCGGCTTATTTTTACAGAAATGGAGATATCTATAACAATGGTGAATTAACATTTGAGAACTTAACGGCAGTGGTTTGGCGTAAATATCAGAATCTGGATGTGCAACCTCAGGATGGCTTTGACTACAGCGGGATTAACTTTAGGGTTATACGCTATGCTGATGTTTTGCTCATGTGGGCGGAGGCCCTAAATGAATTGGGCAACCAACAAGCCGCAATAGATTTAATGAACCAGGTGCGTGACAGGGTGAACATGCCCAATTACGGAACGCCGGAAATGGATTCCAGAGGATTCCCCGTAAACAACCAACAACAGGTTTTTGAGGCAATCGTTCATGAGAGGGCCGTAGAGTTGGCCGGGGAACAGATTCGAATTTTGGATTTAAAACGATGGGGCTTGGCAGCCGATGTGCTTACAGGTTTCCAAGTGGGCAAGAGTGAGCGTTTGCCTATTCCCCAACGTGAAATTGATGCCAATCCGGATTTGACAAATGCCGATCAAAATCCTGGATATTAAGGACTCTTTTTTAAAAAGCTTTTAAGGGAAGTTAAACCATTTCAACAAAAAAGCCGTCCAAAACCTTTTGGACGGTTTTTTTGGTAAACAAACACATTTAAACGTATTAAATGTGCTAAAAAACAGCCGTTTTCCTATAAGCTATTTTTATCCTTTATGTCAGTTCTCATTTAGAGTTGAACCAAAATAGGGACAGTCGCCTTTTCCCGTATACAGCCCTATTTTTGACTATAGGCAGCTACGGGCATGGGATACAATAAAGGTAAGGGGAAAACGGATAAGCCTATTGGCTTAATTTTAGTTGGGATGGTAGGGTAGTATTCTTCCGTGGCCCATTCAAGCAACTCAAAAATGCCTGCAAAGGATGGCAAAATTCCCAATTTTCGCTAAAATCCAAAAAGTCTAGATGAAATCAACATATACGTATGCCAAATGCGAATAACATTTAAACCGATTTTCAAAAACGGGAATTGACCTTTCCTTTTTTGCTCGGCAAATTATACATTTAAAAGCACCAACGGTCGTTGCCCCGAAATTGTATGCGATCATCTCGGCATCTTATTCGCAAAGTTGCAAGCGCACACATAATTTGCCATCAATACAGTCTTGTCCATAAATAAAGCCCTAATCTTCATAGGCATGCTTAAAAAGGGATATTGGATTTTGAGAGGTAATAAATAAGCCCATTTTTAAAAGTAGGTTCCCATACTTTAGGCGCATCTCAAAAGTTATTGTCCAAAATTTGCAACTTCCTGCATGGAGAACAATACTACTGCCCCATTGTTCTGGGAGGCAATTATAAAGCGTTGTCCATCGCGATCCACAAACGTATCCAGGTGATGGGATTGTCCTGGGACATAAAACCCGGAATCCTTACTTTTAACAACCTCGAATCCTTCGTCTTCCCCAAGAAGAAGAAGTCCGTTCAGAGCGTCCTGTTTGCCGTATATGGTCTCAGAAGAGAAGTCGTTTCCTACCACTAGCAGATCTAACTTTCCATCTTTGTTATAGTCTTTCACTAACATGTCATTTATAGGTGCAACTTGGCATTCCATTGGCAAAGGGGTGATCCTGAAGTTGCCGTCCCCTAAATTTTCAACAAAGCTGCTAGCAAAGGTATAGGCCTGTAAAGTCTCGCTTTCCAAGTCTTCTATCTGTAATAGCGTAGGGAAGTCCACCTTTGAAAAATCCTCATATTTTAGATATCTGCGCTTAAGTTGTACCAGTTGTGCCACAATATCGTCCCTGGAATGCAAGGGCATTAGTTTTTTTCCGGTGTGGGTCTCATAATACCGTGCCATAATGGGGTCCGGACTGCCGTTTTGATCAAAATCTTTATTGTAGACGTAAATAGGATAGTCTTGGTTAGGCTTTAGAAACCCGTTCATTCCTTGGTTGCCTGCCAAAAAATCAACGTCGCCGTCGTTATCAAAATCTCCCGAGGCCAAACAGTTCCACCAACCTTCTGTACGTATCCGAACATCATTTTCATCCGTCCATCCTGTTTCCAAGAGGGCCAAATGGCCTTCGCTATTTTTTAGGACTGTAATTGGCATCCACTCCCCGACCAAAATAAGATCTTGCCAACCGTCGGCATCCACATCGGCCCATATAGCGTCGGTAACCATTCCCAAGTTTTCCAAGACGGGCAGCGCCATGGGTGTAAAACGACCACCCTGGTTGACCAATAACTTACTTTTGGGAATCTCGGGATACCTTCCGGGAACACTTCTGGAGCCAATAAAAAAGTCGATATCCCCATCATTATCAAAATCTGTTGCTCGTATACAATGACTGCTAGAACCCTCTTCCGGAATGTCCTGGGGCGTAAATTCAAAATAGCCCTTGCCGTTGTTCAAATACAATCTATCTTGATATTGTGGGGCTTCGACATAGAATTCCGTGCCGCCGCTGGCAACAAAAAGATCCAGGTCCAGGTCTCCGTCAAAGTCCATAAAAAAGGCGTCCGTATCCTCATATTCGGAATGCAGTTCCTGTATGGGCCTGTAAGTTCCTTGGGCGTTCTGGGACCAGATTTTTCCGGCCGTACCCTTACTGCCGCCAATAAAGAGTTCATCTCCGGGTTGGCCGTCTACATTGCCTATGGCGAGGCAAGGTCCAGATTGGGAATATTGCCGCATCAGAAGATGTTGTCTGCTGTACTCATTAAATGGATTTTCTTTGTGGACATAGTCCAATACTCCTTCACTCCGTTGAAATGTTAACGTTTTCCTTTCTACCGGGTTCTTGTTAATGTCCGCAGCAAAAATAGCCAAGGGCATAACTTGATCGGTACCCAGGTTCCGCAACACGGTAGCTTTGCCGTTTGGCCAAACTATCCGGAGGGAGTCCACAATGGAATCCTTTACCCCAAAATGTACAATGGGTTCCACAGACGAGAGATATCCCCTTACGACCGACTGGAAATGCTGTTGCACGGTTCCATTGTCCCAAACGGTTATTTTAGAGCCAATTCCGTGCGGATTTTTTTTGGTGCCCTTTAATTGCAACCTCAAATAATGGGAAGAACCCATTTGGGAAGTCCTGTTCTCATACAAAAATGCCTTTTCATTAATGTTGTTTATCGCCAGATCCAAATCTCCATCCAAATCAAAATCGGCATAAGCCAAACCATTGGAATAGGATGGCGTCGCGCCTACCCACTCCTTGGAGACATCCATAAAGTCGGCATCACCGGTATTCTCATAGATATAATTTGGGAGATAAATGCTGTCCAAAAGGGTAAGGGATTCAATCCGTTTTGCCATCCGTTCTTCCACGGAGCCGAACTTGTTGCCTATACTGGAATAGTTAATGTAGTCCAGATCGGTAACATCCTTGACATAGCCGTTGGTAATGTAGATGTCCTTGTCCGCATCATTGTCCAGATCGATCATCAAAGGGGCCCAACTCCAATCTGTACTGGTAATACCCTTGGCAAAACCTACTTCGCTGGCCTTTAGTGGCTTCCCGTCCAAAAGGCCATTGTGTATCTGCAATGTATTGCGTACGTATTGGGATTGGTAATGGTTCCGCAGGGAAAGCTGATACCTCTCATAGTTCATCATGCCCAACATCTTTTTCTGCCTTTCATATTTTTCAGGGAGCATATCCACAACCAGGATATCTGGATAGGTATCGCTATTCAGGTCGCTGAAGTCCATTCCCATGGAATTGTAGGTGGCATGCCCTAAATAATCCTTGGACATATCCTGGTACCAAGGGGTAATGCTATCTGCATTTCTTTTCTGAATGTAAAGCAGGTCATCGGTGATAAAATCATTGGCCACATAGATATCCACAAGGTGATCATTGTTAAAGTCGTTTATACCAAGGCCCAACCCAAAACCGCCATGGACAATTCCCGCACTATCAGAAATATCGGTAAACACAGGGTGATCTTTTCCGGGAATACTATCGTTTCTAAACAGGGCATCCCTAAGGTGTGGGGGCATATATTTTTTTGGGATTGGGTTGTTCTTGTCAATATTGGAGTTTCCATTGCGTAGGAGAAATACATCCAGGTCCCCATCTCCGTCATAATCAAAAAAAACGGCCTGTTGTCCATATTTTGCATCGTTAAGGCCGTACTCTTTTGCCATTTCCCTAAAGGTTGGGGTGCCATTGGGGCCATTCCCCTGGTTAACGAATAACAGGTTAGGGCAGTCGTCCCTGCAATCCGCCCCCCCGACGCTTAGATAGATATCTTCCCAACCATCCGAATTGATGTCCACAACGGATACACCGGTCACCCAGCCTTTAGTGTACAATTTTGCCTCTTCGGATATTTCGGTGAATTGAAACTTCCCTTGATTAAGGTAAAGCTCAGAAGGAACTTGGTTTCCGGTAAATAAGATATCAGGAAGTCCGTTTTTATCAAAATCTCCAATACCAACACCGCCCCCGTTATAACAATATTGAAATTTAACGACGTTAATACTATCGTTTTCGCTAATTTGATTCTTAAAATGGATTCCCGTCGTTTCGTAATCCAAACGGACTAGTCTCTTTAATCGTGCTTCTTTCTCAGAGCATCCAATTACTAGAAAAAACATCGGTAGAAACCCTATGAGTAGACGATGGTACATTAACTAATTTTTTAAAAAACTAAGGTACTGAATTCGCTTCATGATTGCCCCTTTTCCAAACAAGTTTTTAAGGAACAAAGGGGTGCCGGGTCTGTTCCGTTTGGCTTTTTAGTGTTGTGTTCCGATAAATGTCAATGAAGTGGGTCCTTACCTGAACAGGAATCTTAACATCCCCATTCCCAAAAGGCATACGCATGGATTTTGAGGGTTTTAAGGGCATATGGCACGCAATACAGTCATTACCCTTTCCCAAATGAGATTTCCTGAATACTGGGTCAGGGCCATTTGTGTTTTGATGGCATTCCATACATTTTCTATTAAAATAGTTGGTGTCCCCCCGTTGGTTCCTATGCGGGTCATGGCAGGTGGTGCAGTCCATAGTTGGGGATTGCTTAAAGCATTCGCTCCTACTTAAAAGATCGTATTGGTTGCCATGAACGTCTATTTCCTCGGAAATGGAGGTGCCTTGGTCCGGGAGCGAAAAATTTTCCAGACTGTCCCCTGCCAGAAAGAGAAAGGCGGGCTTTATGTCCGTCCGTATTCCGGAGTGGCAAAGAGAGCAGACATCCGTCCGTTGTTTTTGTGTTAGAGTATCATATTTCAGTATGGAGCTAGGGACCTTTAATTCGGGATGGTTCCTATGGTTTAGGACATGGTCCATGGACGGGCCATGGCATCGTTCACAATCTACCCGGTAGACTATTTGCCCTCGGTTATATTTGTTGCCCATTCCATACAAAGAAGTGGCTTCAGCAAAGGTCGTGTGGCATTCCAGGCATTTGGCGTTTGCGGGGCGTGGGTCCATTAAAAGTTCAGTGCCCATTCCAGGACTATTGGCCCAACTATCGGAAGGGGTGAAATATGATAGTTGGAGTTGAAAAAGTTCGTTCTCCCTCCAATGTAGGAAAGACTGTCCCTTTACACCTGAGCCGACTACAATATCCATTTTTGACCGTAACCTAAGCCTTTTAGACTTGGTGTCCCAAACCTCTTGGTATAGTCCATCTTCAGTTTTTGTCATTTTAAAAAGCACCCGGTCGCTGAGTTTAAAGGTATTATGCCCCGTTTCAAAACTTCCTTTGACCGAAGTTGGGGTCGCGGGCGCGGAGGTTTTATAATGAGCCGTCTCAATATGGGTTTTGTAGATTTCCGCATGGCATTCTTTGCAGCTCTCAGAGCCTATGTAGTGTTGTCCGTTAGCGTGGGTAGCCTTAGGCACCAGAGGCCCATAATCGGATTTGGGTCCAACGGTTCTGAAGAAGGCCAAAAAAAGAACCAAAAGGAAGCTTAAAAATAGGATTAACTTAAAAGTATTGGACGAAATCTTTGCCATTTGATTAAAAATGTTGCCGACTCAAGTCCCTGGAAAAAAGTCATATTCCCCTGGATCAGGGAAAAATGGCAAAACCAGGAAAACTTCTTTTGGGTTTCTAAGAGCTTGTTTAAGATCAATGCGAACTGATTTTCAATAGTTTGGTCCCGATAGCTCGGGATGGCTATACTTCAAGATTTGATAATATCGAGATATTTGCCAATTTGGAAGTGACGCCATGCCTGCCTGCCGGCAAAGGCAGGGTTCTCAAAATGTTGGTAATCAGGAAACAGTGAGTTTAAACAAGCTCCAAAGTTAGGAAGAAAAATAGGGAAAGAAGGGAGGAACATATAGGGATGTGCGACAAATTTTTTGTCGTTGGATTTTTATACCTATGGAATTTTAAAAAGAGCTCCGTAGAGACAAGAAATTCAGTTTGGGTTTGCCTTTTGCCTATTCCCCAAAAACATATTAAAAGTTGTACCTTTCAAAGGTAGTTACAAAGCATTCACTTTAACAACAATAAAAGCAAATGATACAAAAGCTCGTATTTGGAGGATTTGTCTCGTGCCTTCTTTTATTTTCCGTTTTTACTATGGCTCAGGAACAACAAACACTTCGGGTAAGGGAAATTAAATCCAATGGGGACATAGACTTAGAACGGGTTTCGGAGCTGTTGGAATCCCATACGGAGCTGCATGCGTTGGAACAAACCCCATGGGAGCAGTTTCCGTATAAGCCGGTGGTCCAATTCCGCATAGCGCACAACAATAATGCTATTTGGCTAAAATTCTATGTTCAGGAAGAGAATGTACTGGCTCAGCGGACCGAGGTGCATAGTGCCGTTTCCCGGGATAGCTGCGTGGAGTTTTTCTTTGATCCCTTGGGGGACGGGAATTATTATAATTTTGAGTTCAATTGTATCGGTACTCCGCATTTGGCGTATGGGCCTAGTCGACATCAACGCGAATTTGTGGATTCCAAACGGATCAAGTCCCAAATAAGAATAGCATCCACTCTGGGAATTGAGCCTTTTGTGGAAAGGACAGGGGGGCATAGGTGGGAAATGGTCATGGTATTACCGGCATCGGTATTAACAGCTCATCCGGATATCGCTCTAAAAGGACGCTCCTCTTATGCTAATTTTTATAAATGTGGGGACGATACGAGGCAAAAACACTACGTCACCTGGAACCCGGTAGGTACGGACCGTCCGGATTATCATCGCCCCGAATATTTCGGCACTTTGCTATTTGAATGACGCATGCCCACATGCTTGGGAGGGGTAATTCATTAGGTTATAAAACGTGGTGTGCTCGAACACATTTTGGGCTTTTTATTTGTTTTCCTACCAAAAAAACATAACTTATACCAATAAACCGCTTCCCCCCACCATATGAATGAAAAGATTTGTTACCTATTTTGTAATCGGGCTATTATGTCTTTTCCTTTTCCAAGGTTTTCTTGGTTGTCGTCCAGAGGGTAAGGATGGTGGACTTTTTCTTCCAGAGGGCTTTTCATCCTACGTTGTCATGGATAGCATCCCCGAAACCGTACGTCATTTGGCCATGACCGAGGAAGGAATTTTGTACGCCAAACTTCGAAATGCCAGTGAAAACAACTCGGTCATTGCCTTAAGGGATACCAATGGTGATGCCTACGCGGATGAAATGCAAAGATTTGGGGAGGATGCGAAGAAACAGCGATGGAGTTACGCCACGGCCATGAGGGTATATAACGGTTATCTTTATTACAGCTCCGATTTGGTAGTGTATCGCCGAAAATTGATACCTGGAACCTTGGTTCTGGATGGTCCTCCTGAAATCGTTATGGTGGATGATCATGAGCATGGGAAACACGAGCATATAGGAAAACCGATCGCTTTTGATGATAAAGGATATATGTATGTTCCTTTTGGGGCACCGTCCAATGCCTGTCAAAGCCCCAAGCGAACCCCAGGGGCGCCTGGACTGGATCCTTGTCCACAGCTGGAACGTCATGGCGGCATTTGGCGTTTTGATGCCAATAAACTCAACCAAACCCAAAAGGATGGATATCATTACGCTTCGGGAATCCGCAGTGTGGTGGCCATGAACTGGAACCCTGCCGATGGGGAATTGTATGTGGTGATGCATGGCCGGGACGATTTGTTGCGGTTGTGGCCCGATGTGTTTTCCCCTTGGCAGAGTGCCATGTTGCCCTCTGAGGAGTTCATGCGGGTCACCGAAGGATCCCATTTTGGTTGGCCCTATTGCTATTACGATCAAATGCAGGGCAAAAAAGTGTTGGCTCCGGAATACGGAGGAGATGGCACTATTGTGGGCAGATGTGCCGAATATGACGACCCCGTAATCGGTTTTCCGGGCCATTGGGCACCCAATGATTTAGTTTTTTATCAGGGGGAAGCCTTTCCGGAACGTTATAGAAATGGAGCTTTTGTCGCTTTTCACGGTTCAACCAATCGTGAGCCTTATCCACAATCCGGATATTTTGTAGGTTTTGTACCTTTTAGCAATGGAAAACTGGTTGGGGAAGTGGAAGTTTTTGCGGACGGTTTTGCGCAAGTAGACCCCATAGTTAGTGTCAAGGATGCGATATATAGGCCGATGGGCCTGACCATAGGCCCGGATGGGGAAATGTATATTTCGGACTCGGTAAAAGGAAAGATTTGGAAAGTGGTCTATCAAGGCGACAAGGAGAATTTTGGAGAGGCGCAACTGGCTCAAATGGAGGAACGAAAAAAACTGTCCCATATCCGAACCCCGGACGAACTTGCGGACAATTTGATGAAGGACGATCTTGTGGGCGGGGGGCGCCTGTACTATCAATATTGCAGTGCCTGTCATCAAAAGGACGGTGGAGGCGCCCCGGGCCGGTTTCCCCCACTTTTTGGGACCGATTGGGTTACCGGGGATAAGGAACGGCTTATTGAGGTGATGCTTAGGGGTATGGAAGGCAGTCTTAAGATAGGGGATGAGGTGTACAATGGGGTAATGCCCCAGCACGCCTTTATGAGTGATGGGGAAATTGCCGAGGTGCTTACCTATATCCGATCTAGTTTTGGGAATACGGCCAATGGGGTCGAGGAAAAAGAGGTTGCCGGGATACGCGAGACCCAAAAGGCCAATGGAATCCCGATTGAACCTATTCGAGTAAGTGCAGAATAATATATAAGAAGGCTTTGAATAACCCAAATGGCAAAGGAGTTCGAGGCCAGAGGGAATTTTCAAGCGCAGTTAACCCGCTGTTAATGAGCATTGAAAATTTCCGATAACGAAGAAATCCAAAGCCATTTGGGCAAAATGCAAGAAAAATCGAAGTTATTCAAAGCCTTCTATAAATGACCGTTACCATGAAATCAACAGTCTTGAAATTCCTCTTTTGCTTTGGGGTATTCCTTTTGACCACCCCTATGGGGCGGGCCCAGGCCTATGATATGCTCATAAAAGGGGGTCATGTCATCGATATCAAAAACGATATCGATAAAGTAATGGATGTAGCTATAAAGGAGGGAAAGATTGCCAAAGTAAGCCCCAATATACCTGAAGGTCTGGCCGAGGCTGTGGTGAATGCCAAGGGATTTTATGTAGTCCCGGGCCTGTTGGACATCCATACCCATAACTTTCACGGTACAGTCCCTTTTGGGTATTTGAACAATAGTTTTAGTGCCTTGCCCCCGGATGGGTTTACGTTCCGTAGTGGGGTGACCACAGTGGCCGATGCCGGTAGTTCCGGTTGGAAGGATTTTAGAAAATTCAAGGAGCAGGTAATCGACCGCTCAAAGACCAGGGTACTGGCCTTCTTGAATATTGTTGGTCTGGGAATGAAAGGAGGAGCCATTGAGCAGAATGTAGGGGACATGGACCCCAAATTGACCACTATGATTGCCAAGCAATACCCGGAGATTGTGGTGGGGGTAAAGTTGGCCCACTATAGCGGATATGATTGGACGCCTACAGAACGGACAGTGGAAGCAGGGAAACAGGCGGGTATTCCCGTCATGATCGATTTTGGAGGGAGTGAACCGGAACTGTCCATAAAGACCCTCTTTTTGGAGAAGTTGAGGCCAGGGGATATTTTTACACATGCCTATGCGAATGTAAAGGGCAGGACCCCAATTGTGGATGAAAACGGAAAGGTCAGGGATTTTGTTTTTGAGGCTCAAAAACGAGGTATCCTCTTTGATGTGGGCCACGGCGGGGGCAGTTTTCGTTTTGACCAGGCCATTCCGGCCATGGAGCAAGGGCTAAGACCCAATTCTATTAGTACCGATTTGCACACAGGTAGTATGAACGGGGGTATGAAGAGCCAAATCAACGTAATGTCCAAGTTTCTGAATATGGATATGCCCTTGAAAGAGGTTATTGCCGCTTCCACTTGGCAGCCGGCACAAATCATTCAAAGGGAAGATCTGGGCCATCTTTCGGAAGGAGCAGTGGCCGATGTGGCCGTTTTGAACCTGCTCAAGGGGAACTTCGGATTTATCGATGTACAGAAAAAGAGAATGATGGGCGATCAAAAATTGGAGTGCGAACTCACTATTAAGGACGGTATCGTTATGTACGATTTAAACGGTTTGGCTAGCAAACCCTGGAACGAATAAATTGATTTCATGAAGAAAACCTATTTACTTTTTTTAGCGGTATCCATCGTCTGTTTGGTCATTACAATTGTCCTTTTGCTTATGGGAAGAGGCGACCAGAGCGGACCTTCCCTTATCCTCTTCCTGGTATTTTTGGCCGTTGCTACCCGAGGGCACCATTTTTTTAAGGGTTTTTCCTTTACGATATTGATTTTTGCCGCTGTTTCCTATGCGATGTTCTATCCGGCCTACCTTATACAAATTGGTAGTTTTCAAATGAAATCCTTAATAGTCCCGCTATTACAGATTATCATGTTCGGAATGGGAACGGCTATGAGTATCAAGGACTTTTGGGGGGTCGTAAAAATGCCCAAGGGGGTACTGGTAGGAGTGTTTTGTCAGTTTACCATAATGCCGTTACTGGGATTGGGGCTGGCCACCCTCTTTGCGTTTCCACCAGAGATTGCTGCAGGAGTGGTATTAATAGGCTCCTCGCCCAGCGGTTTGGCCTCCAACGTTATGTCTTATTTGGCCAAGGCCAATGTGGCCTTGTCCGTAACGTTGACTGCGGTCTCTACCCTTTTGGCCCCCTTGATGACCCCACTGCTGATGAAGAACTTTGCGGGCCAATTTGTGCCTATCGATTTTTGGGGGATGATGCTGAGTATTTTAAAGATTGTAATCCTTCCCATTATTGCCGGATTGATTTTCAATCATTTTTTTCATGGCAAGGCCAAATGGCTGGACAGGGCCATGCCCATAGTCTCCATGGCGGGGATTGCCTTGATTATTATGATCATTACCGCTGCAGGCAGGGACAACCTTTTGACCATAGGATTGTTATTGATCGTAGCCGCCATTATTCACAATGCGGCTGGGTACTTTCTAGGCTATTGGGGGTGTAGATTGTTCAAGATGCCGGAGAGGGATTGCAGGACGATCGCCCTTGAGGTTGGTATGCAGAACGGCGGTTTGGCTTCCGGAATTGCCTTGGAAATGGGCAAGGTGGCCACTGTAGGCCTGGCCCCCGCCGTATTTGGTCCTTGGATGAACATTTCGGGCTCTTCCCTGGCTACCTATTGGCGGGACAAGGGCACGCCAGAAGAAGAGCCTCATAAAGAAATGGACAGCACCGGATAGGATGTTGTCAAAAGGAAATGGCCAAGGGAATAATCGGCAATAACCACAAATCGGGGATAGGCCCCAATTACATTGTATAAATCATTAAAACCAATAGTTATGAACCAAAAAAAGACAACACGAAGGGCCTCCTTCAAAAAAATGGGTATGGGTTTGGCTGCCATTTTTGGAATAGGCTCCGTAAGTGCCATGCGTAAGGCCCCCAAAGCTGCTAAAGAAGTTGTAGGTGATATTGTGACCGATCAAGATGTTCCTCTCTTCTCCGGGGCGGTAAAGCATGGGAATACCCTTTACGTAGCCGGCAAAGGGGCGCATACCGAACCCTTTGAAATCAAGGCGCATACCAAAATTGTACTGAACGAACTGAAAAAGGAATTGGAACGCAATGGATCTTCCATGGAAAAGGTGCTAAAGGTAAACGTATACCTTGCGGACCTTAATGATTACAAGGCTATGAACGAGGTGTACCGCGGTAGCTTTGGCAAAAATCCACCGGTACGTACCACGGTAGCCACCTATGGCGGGGTTCCCGGAAAGTCCTTGGTAGAGATGGACTGTATAGCGGCATTGGATTAAAAAATGATGTGATGAGCACTAGAAGAAAAGCATTAAAAACCCTTTCTGCCCTACCATTGGTGGGAGGGTTGTTAGGTCCGGAGTTGCTAAGGGCCAAAACCCTTGAGACAGTGGCTGCGCCGCCCGTGGCGCGCAATTTCTTTAAGGAACTGGGCATACGTACCTTCATCAATGCGGCAGGGACCTATACCTCCATGACAGGATCCCTAATGCCCAAAGCGGTTACGGACGCCATCAACTATGGGGCCACTGAATATGTAAACCTGGATGATTTGCAGGACAAGGTGGGGGAGCGTATCGCCCAATTGCTTAACTGCGAGTATGCCACGGTATCCTCCGGATGCTTTGGTGCCATGACCATCGGTATGGCCGGCGTCATGTGCGGCCAGGATACCGAAAAGGTAAAGCAACTGCCCAATACCCAGGGCTTGAAAAATGAGGTAATCCTACAGGAATCCCATAACATTGGTTATACCCAGGCATTGACCAATACCGGGGCCAAGCTGGTCTGGATAAAGACGGCCAAGGAACTGGAGAAGGCCATCAACAAGAATACGGCTATGCTTTGGTTCCTCAATGCCAATACGGAACAGGGAGAGATCAAATGGGAAGAGTTTGTGGCCTTGGGCAAAAAGCACAATATCCCCACTTTTATCGATTGTGCTGCCGATGTACCACCAGTGGAGAATCTCTTTCGGTTCACTAAAATGGGTTTTGATCTGGTAGCCTTTTCCGGTGGGAAAGGACTACGTGGGCCGCAAAGTGCCGGGTTGTTATTGGGCAAACGTAAGTATATTGAAGCGGCGCGCCTACATACTCCGCCCCGCGGAACCACCATCGGTCGAGGGATGAAGGTAAACAAAGAAGAGGTTTTGGGAATGTTGGTGGCCTTGGAGCTCTATTTGGCCAAGGACCACGATAAGGAATGGAAACTTTGGGAAGACCAGATAAAATTGATCAGTGACAGTGCCAGATCCGTAAAGGGGGTGGAGACCGAAATTCATGTGCCCCCGCATGCCAATCATGTCCCCAGTTTAAGAGTTCGTTGGGATCAGGATACCGTAGGGATTACACCGGAGGAAGTGCGCAAACGATTGCGCGAGGGGCATCCGTCCATAGAGACCGTTGGAGGGTCAAAGGAAGTGGGCATTACCACCTGGATGATGCAACCCGGACAGGAAAATATTGTGGCCGCCCGACTAAGGGAGGTTTTGGAAAATGCATGATGCGGTCCAGAACTCAAGAAGAGTTCTGAATCAACTTTGAAAATACCAAAAGAAGAGATATGCAAATAAAAATGTACGTAGCCCTGTTTATGGTGTTTTTGATGTTTTCCTGCCGTCCCGATTCAACAAAGGAAAGTGCCCAGGAGGGAAAGACCGAGAGGGTATCACTTATTCCGGAAGGATATGATCCCGAGGGGAAACTCAAAGTGCTTGGGATACGCTTAAGTGAACCCTCGGCGCCAGTGGCCAACTATGTGAATGCCGTACGCACAGGCAACCTGATTTTTCTGGCAGGTAAAGGCCCCTTAAAACCGAACGGGAAGAACATTACCGGAAAACTTGGGGCAGACCTAACCATTGAGGAAGGCTATGAGGCGGCCAGGATTACCGGGATCAATCAGCTTTCCGTACTTAAGGCAGAATTGGGCGACCTCAATAAGGCAAAACGTATTGTAAAAGTCCTGGGGATGGTAAACAGCACCCCGGATTTTACGGATCAACCCAAGGTAGTAAACGGGTATTCCGACCTAATGGTGTCGGTTTTTGGCGAAAAAGGCAAGCACGCCCGGGCCGCAGTTGGTATGGGAGCCTTACCTGGGGATATTGCCATTGAGGTAGAGATGATCGTGGAGGTGTATGAGTAGCCTCTATTTCCCCCGTACCTTTATTGTATCTTTTGCTCATAGGTCATGCTATGAACAAAAAATACGACTTCGCCACGGAAAAAGAGACTGCCCCCTATTTTGGCCCGTTTCTAAATGGGAACTGGTATTACTACTTTGGAAAGAACAACAGGCATGGAATTGATACTATCTTATTGATGAAATAACATTTTGATAGATCGTATTTGTATCGATTTTAGGCAAAGCTTTTATTACTTTGGGTTATGCGTATAGCCACGTTCAATATAGAAAACCTTGACGACGCACCTGTCCCCGAAGACAGAAAAGACAAAGATCCCAGTTTTGAGCAGCGCCTATCCATCCTTAGGCCACAGCTACAGCGCCTCAAAGCGGATATCCTTTGTCTCCAGGAGGTACACGGCCAGGACATGGATGATGGCCCCAGGGAATTGAGGGCACTTAAAAAACTGTTGGAAGGAACTATGTACGAGGGTTACCAAATCCAAACTACCCATCTGAAGGGAAAGGCGGATGTGGAAAAATTCCGGAACCTTGTCACCTTGATCCATCCCGAGTATGCCTTCGAAAGGGAAGTACGGGAAATACGTAACGATTATGTGGAAAAGCCGGCCTATAAATATGCCACCGGGACCGACAAGGGAAACATAAAGGATATCGGTTGGAACCGGCCCATACTCTATTCCACCGTAAGGCTGCCTAACGGAACAAGGCTTCATATAATAAATGCCCACTTCAAATCCAAGAACCCTACCCGGGTAGCTGGGGAGGGGCCGGAGGACTTCAAATGGAAAACGGTGGCCGGCTGGACCGAGGGTTTTTTTCTTTCCTCCATGAAACGGGTTGGGCAGGCTCTGGAGACCAGAATATTTATAGATACCCTGTTCCACGCGGACAGCAAGGCCAACATCGTTATCTGCGGTGATATCAATGCGGAGACGGAGGAAGTGCCCATGCAGGCATTGCGTGGGGAAGTTGAGGATACGGGCAACCCTGCCCTTAACGACCGAATTATGTATCCCTTGGAACACACTGTCCCGGAGCCGTCGCGGTTTACCCTCTACCACCATGGCCGCAAGAACTTGCTGGACCATCTATTGGTGAGCCAGAATTTATTGGGGGCCTATAGGGGTAGCGAAATCCATAATGAAATCGTTCGGGACGAATCCCGAGCCTTTGCCTATGATATCAAGTTCCCATCCTCGGACCACGCCCCCATAATCGCGGAATTCGATGACGGACTGATATCTTAAAAAACTGCTACATAAATAACATCCCGGACCAGGGAGCCGGCATTTTGTGATGGGGCTTTGTCCCTGTTTAATATCCAACTTCGGCCGGCACACCACTTTATGGGTTTACCTTCGCATAGGGCCATTTTTTATATTCCGCGAACAGTTCCTTCACCTTCTCAGGATGTTTACCGGCCAGATTGATCATCTCCGTGGAGTCCTTTGCCATATTCACCAAAAACAAGCGGTCCTTTTGGGCATCTAGAACACCTTTATGCGAGGAGTCTTTGGGGTCGCCTATCAACTTCCAATTCTTTTTTCGCACCGCCCAAGAGCCATTATTTTGCCAAATAAAGGATTCGTGTTGGGAAGCTAAGGCGTTGTTTTTAAGAAGGGGGACCAAACTTTTGCCCTCCAACTCGTTTGGGACATCTAGCCCACATAGTTCTGCTACCGTGGGAAACCAATCGATGTTCAATGCCATTTGATTTCGGCTTGCGTTTTCCGGTAAATGCCCTTTCCAGCTAAGGATAGCGGGGACACGGATGCCGCCTTCGAACAAACTGAATTTTGCACCACGGAACGGGCCGGCACTGCCCCCTCCGCCAAAAGTACGTTCCTCGGTAGAGTGTCCATGATCCGATTGAAAGATGATGATGGTATTTTCCCGGAGTCCAAGATCATCCAATTGTTTCAAAAGCTTACCGATCCGTTCGTCAATAGTGGAGGTAAAGGCGGCATAATCCTTTCGGGGCGAGGGGAGATCCTTATAGTATTCCCGCCATTTGTAGTCCGGTTGCAGCGGATAATGGGGCAGGTTAATGGCATAATACAGGAAAAAAGGTCGGGTCGCATAGGTATCGATAAACGCTTTGGCCCGGTCCGCCATAAGGTCGGGAAAATACGCCCCATCCCTCCAGATTTCGGTGCCATTTTCCCAAAGATCATGTCTATTGGGCCCGTACCAATAGAAAAAATGGGAATAATTATCGATACAGCCGCCCATATGGCCAAAGGAATAGTCAAACCCTTGTGCGTTGGGCATGGTTTCGGGAGTATAGCCCAGATGCCATTTACCCACGTGTCCGGTAGCGTACCCGTTACTTTTCATCAGTTCGGCCAAGGTGAACCGATCAGAGGGCATCCCAGTTTCTCCCTTTTTGGAAGGCGCATTGCCGGGCAATCCTGCGGCATGGGGATTTAGGCCGGTCAACATAGAGGCACGGGAAGGGGAACATACGGAAGCTGCGGCGTAGAATTGGGTAAACTTGGTACCTTCTCTTGCCAGTTGGTCCATATAAGGGGTATACAGGTCTTTGGAACCATAACAGTGTACATCGGCCCAGCCTTGGTCATCGGTAAGTATTAAGATTACATTGGGTTTGGTCTTTTTTTGACCAAACACGGAAACCGAAAAAAACAGAATGCAAAAAATCCGTGCCCCCTTTAGGCCTACTATTAGTTTAAAAGGCATCATTATTCTAGTTTAGGATATAATTTATTAAAAAAACGGCTATGCGCGTTAAGTCCTTCGTAAAAGAAGAAGACCTCCCCGGGCAGGCCGCGTTTTCTGTTGGTTTGGATCATTTGTTTTAGGAATCGTTTTTTAGGGGTATACGTATCCACCTTTAGAAGAACCCCAGGTATAAAGGGAATGGAAGTGTCCTCTGGCATAAACGCCAAGTTGGCATCCAGGGTTTGGGTGTACGCTTGGATGTCATAGCGATACACCTGGGGAATTATGGCATCTACCCAACCGCGCCGTACCCAAGTAGGCCAATCCTGAAGGTATTCTTCCTTGCTCCAAGGGTAAATACTTGGGGCCATGGTAACCGAAATATGTGGTTTTATCGCTTTTACTTGGGTATATATCCTTTGGGCGAAGCGATTCAATCTTTGGGCACGCCAATCTACCCATTCCGGATTTTTATAGTCTTTTGGCGGAGCTTGTCCGTGGTGTTCTTTTTGATATTGGGCCACGGTATAGTCGTCATAGCCTGCCGTGGAAGGATTCGCCGGGAGCCGATCGTCCCCTTGGATACCATCTACGTCATAGGTTGTTACCACCTCCAGGATAAGGGACAATAGAAATTCCTGAACTTGGGGATCAAAGGCGTTCATCCATTGAAATCCATTCTTGGAGACCAGCTTCCCCTCCAGATCTATGGCCTTCCATTCGGGTTTGGTCCGTAATATATGTCCGCCATCCACTTCTTGGTAACTACTGGAAAATCCAAATTCGAACCAGGCATGGACTTTAATTCCTTGGGTATGGGCCGCTTCAATAAGTTCATGTAGGATATCCCTATCCGCAAAACGGGGCGATACTTTTCGGCCAAACTCCCGTTCCATGATCTTGCTTGGGTAAAGCGTATACCCCCTGTTCCAGACCACCACATAAATGTTCTCCAGACCATAGGCCTTGCAGTCCTGTACTACTTTCTGAATGCCCGCTCTAGAATCCAGGGCCCTACTGGCCACATCGGTGAGCCAAACGCCCTTGGGATTTTGTGGGCGACCAATGAATGCATAAAAAAGCAGTAAGGCAAAAAAGAAATAGCGCATAGACTTACTTTGAAACTTAAACTTTGAACCTTGAACCCTTTTTTTCCAACGTTTTCCAAATTTCCAATAAAGCCCTGGGAACATGGAAACAACCCTTCCACTTTCCTCCTTTAAGAGGTAAATGTACCTGTCCCTGGCGGTTAAGGTAACCGTACCATTCGCCACCTCTTTGGGTATCCCTAAAACGGTTCCAGGTATACTGGTGTACTTTTTGGAACCATTCCTCGGCCTTGGGGTTTTGGTTGTAGGCATAGGTCTTGGCCAGGGCAACTAAGGTCTCCAAATGAACCCACCATAGCTTTTGGTCGTGTTCCAATTGCTGCGGCGGATGTCCTTTAAGATCCATAAAATAAAAAATGCCTCCAAATTCATGGTCCCAACCGTGTTCCAACTGCTGGTACATCATCTGTTCCGCTTTGTTGATCAAGGTAGTATCTTTTTTGCGCAATCCGAGGTTCATCACAAACCACATGGCCTCAATAGCATGTCCTGGATTTAACAGACGGCCCTCAAAACTGTCCACAAATGTTCCTTTTTCAGAAATGTTTTCCAGTACCAATCCGCTCTCTTCATGATAAAACTCCTCCATAACCAGATGGATGACCTCTTCCGTTATCCGGTCTACTTCTTGTGAACCTAGTACTTGTTCCAGTTCCAGGGCCAGGTTGCAGAGTATCATGGGCAGGGCAAAGTTCTTGAGTGGACGCGTACCTGGATACCCTTTGTTATATTTTCCTTTTGGATTTTCCTGCCTTACCAGGATATTGGCAAAGGTGTTCTTGGCGATAGTGGCATACCTTTCGTCCGGAACGATTTCATACAGTTTGCCAAAGGCCATGGCTGCAAAACAGTCTGAAAAAATGTTGTAGGGCTGAATAAGGGGTTGCCCCTGTCTGTTCATGGAAAAATACCAATTGTTTTTGGAATCACGACCGTGTTTTTCCAGAAAATCAGCACCTAAAAGAGCGATGTTTTTCCATTGTTCTTTTTTTTCTACCTTTTGGTATAATGTAGCAAACATCCATATTTGTCGGGCCTGAAGCCAAATAAACTTATCGGTATCATATACGGTGTGCTCAGCATTTATACAGCTAAAATAACCTCCACATTCAGAATCCAGGGAATGCGCTTCCCAAAAAGGGACGATCTGCTCGAGAAGTTCGGTTTTGTAAAGGTTGGCGTAATGCTTCAAGTTGGTATACCTTTTGGTTTATTAGTGAAATCCTAGTTTGGCAACCCAACGTAGGTGGGGCAGCCAAAATAGAGGGTTGAACTAACCCCGCCTTTTCGGCGGGGTCTCCAGTTAAACATCTCTCCTGAACTATCGAGATTGGGTCGGTTCCTTTTTGCAGGTCCAGGGCTTACCCTATGGTTTAATGTCATTTACTTTTATCCAAAGTATTCAAGATATCGATTGTACAAATGGCCTGCCTGAAGATAAGCGGACTGTGGACTCATAAAATGGGAGAATTCAAAAGTAATGGCCTTTTCACATCCCGCTCTTTTAGCGGCCTCTAACTTAAACAACAGCTTTTCAAATTTAATGGGCATGAACTTAATGGGCATATCCCGGTCAAAGGACTCCGTATTGGTCCAGGATTTTAGTCCATACCTATCGGCCAAGGTCTTGTTCAATCTAAGATAATCTTCCAGTTCATTATAACCGACATGGCCATCTTGAAAAGCCACAATGTCCACACTATCCTTTATGCCATCAAATATTTGGTCCCATTCCCTTTCATGCTGTTCCAGGGAAATATGGGAATCCTTCACAAGGTTGCTGTCGGTGGCCATTACGGCCTTCTTTCCGTCGATCCAGGGCGAAATCAATACGGGTAACCCATCGCTTATGGCCTTACAATGATTTCCCAACCGGGCAATGGATTCCACCGCACCTTTGGTACGCCGGCTCAGTTCAAGGCTTAGGTACCAACCTCCAAAACTGGGCGAATGGCCATAGCTTTCGTACACCTCTTCGATTACATGAAGGTTTAGATCTACTTCATAGCGCATATCCCCGGTCTCCCAATACTTTCCGCTATCGTAGGTGCCAAAAAAGAAGGTCATGCCGTATTTTTCCGAAAGCTCCAGGAATAGATGTACCAAATCCATTTTTGGGCGATACCTATGGTGTTTTTCTATTAGAAAAGTTGAAGGATACGTCAAAAATTGGTGATACCCGCAACGGATGAGGATTACGGTGTTGATTCCCAAGTGTTTCATGTGGGCAAAATCAGCGTCCCACTCTTTGATTCCCCAGTTTTGATGGGGAATATCATGGCTTATTTCATCCAGAAAAGTTCCGGTAATCTGCATCTTCAGGTGCTCCAAGCGGTTTTAGCGAGGGAAGATACATAGAACTCGTCTGGAGTTGTTATTATTTGCTGTAAAATTATCTTTTGCGCCCATATTTTGTCTTTTTCTCCCTAGGTAGCCCCGCTATGCAGCTCTAAAAAGCCTCATCTGGACACAAAACCACTATCCCGATGGCTATCGGGACGCTTCAATCCAAAAAGTTTAAATCACTTCAAAGAAAATGTCGAAACCGAAAGAAAACGAATTATTTACACACTTTTTCGGAAACTTGGGCCAATGCAATGCGTTTCTAGTAGTGATACTGATGGAGGGATGCAACAAGCATCCCACTTTAGATGGATGTGTAGGTTTGACTTA
>JBCBSN010000004.1:0-45016 GCA_039819225.1 Bacteroidota bacterium
AGTTCCATTTTTAATGGAACTCCTACGACATAGTAATTTGCTTCCCAATAACAAGGTAAAGAAGACCTAAATCATCAATTTTGGCCTCGAAATCCCCGTATTCCGGTGATCTATTCCGACTTTTACAGAGTATAGTTCTTCGCTGTCTATTGTAATGTGCCAATTCTTTGCACATTAGGTTTCCTTGATATTCAATTACAAAAGCGGCTTTACCCGTTTGATTTACTATTTTTTCCATTTTACTCGTAGATACCCCCTTTCCCAGGACAATGGACTTGACAGGAATACCTGCTTTGGAACCATCGTCCATTCCACTATTAACTACTTCAAAAGTCATATAGGCCCCCACGGAAACCTGATCTATTACAAAACTGGTCTTGGGCAACTTGGTTAAGTAGTTTTTTTGGGTATAATGTCTGCAGAACGTATTGTATTGCTCTCCCAGGATCAATGGTGCGGAAACCAAGTATTTTCCTGGGGCCAATTTGGTTATGCTATACTCCTTTTGGGAATTGTCATCGACTTGGTAGACCGCTTCATTCTCCTGAACTCCTTCTAAAGCATAAAGTTCCGCGATACTTACCTCAAAATACTGAGCTATTTTTATAAGATTTTTTATAGGGATATTGGCTTCTTTTCGCTCATATAATTGAACGGTCCTTAAACTTACCCCTATTGCCCGTGCAAAATCCTTTTGGTTAATCTTTTTTTTGCTCCTGAGCTGCTTTAATATCAACATTTGTTGTATTATTGCGTAATAATCTTACATCTAATGTAGAAAACCGTAATTTTTTTACACTTTGTAAATGAATTACAAACAAATATAACAAAATACACAGCGTTGAATGAACGACCCTTTTGCATACCACTAAATTAAAACCCGTAAAACCCGATACTCCCCAAATATGCAGACACGAATCCCTTAATATTACCATTCCCATGTTTGAATCCAAGGATTACGGAAGGCCTATAAGTGAGCAGCTCTCCCGTACATTGCGCAGAAATACCACTAAGGACGATTTTGCCAATATATCATCGGCTACCGGGATAAGTTTTTCCACAATTAGAGATGTGGTGTACAGAACCAATAGCCTAACCCGATCGAATGCCAAAGCCATCCACGCCTTGGTAAAAGTGGCTTTTGATAATTCTTTGGCCAGGCAATTGATCGCCGAAGGCGACAAGCATTATCTTAATTCCCTACTATAGCTTTTGTTCCTTTTACTGGGCAAAATTCCTTATTTTTCGGAATTCGTGCTCTCTATGATTCCGTTTAAATTCCCTTTATCGTCCAAATTACCGGATACCGGTACCACCATTTTTACTACGGTAGGCAATCTGGCCAGAACCCACAATGCCTTAGATCTTTCCCAGGGATTTCCCAATTTTAATGCAGATCGGCAACTCATGGAAATGGTAGACCGGGCTATGCTTCAGGGCCATAACCAATATGCAGCCATGCCGGGTTATTATGGCCTTCGGGAGGTAATTTCCGAAAAGATAGAAAAGCTGCATGGGCGATCGTACCACCCTGAAAAGGAAATAACGGTGACCGTTGGGGCAACACAGGCCATTTTTACGGCCATTACGGCCTTTGTACATCCAGGGGACGAGGTCATAGTCCTTAAACCGGCATACGATTGTTATGAGCCGGCCATTTCCTTAAACGGGGGCGTTCCCGTACCCCTGCAACTATGTGCGAAGTCCTATGAAGTGGATTGGGAAGCGTTTAGGAACAAAATTACTCCAAAGACACGGATGGTAATCGTAAACACCCCACATAACCCCAGCGGGCGGATTTTCTCTAAAAAAGATATGCACTGCTTGCAGGAAATATTGCGCTCCACAAATATCCTTTTGGTCAGTGACGAGGTGTACGAGCATATCATTTTTGACGGCCTGGAACATCAAAGTGCCTCACGTTTTACGGATTTGACCTCACGATCCTTTGTATGCGCCTCTTTTGGAAAAACATTTCATGTTACCGGATGGAAAATGGGCTATTGTGCCGCCCCCGCCAACCTCATGAAGGAATTCAGAAAAGTGCACCAGTTTGCGGTTTTCTCTGTAGACCATCCCGTACAACGGGCCATGGCCCATTATCTTAAAATCCCAGAAAAGTATTTGGGACTCAACGATTTCTATCAACAAAAAAGGGACTTCTTTTTATCCGGCCTTGGCAACTCCCGCTTTAGGTTTACCCCTTCACAGGGCACCTATTTTCAATTGTTGGATTATACCGCAATTACGGACGAGGGAGACGAAGCCCTGGCCAAACGCCTGATTCTTGAAAATGGGCTGGCCAGTATTGCCATTTCTTCTTTTAACGTTAACCAAAGGGACGATAAGGTATTGCGCTTCTGTTTTGCCAAGACTATGGAAACTTTGGAGAAGGCAACGGAAATCCTTTGTGGTCTTTAAGGCAAGGGGCAGGTCTATTACGCAGAAGGGTATAAAAAAAGGAACAGCGTAGGTTAGACTGCTCCTTTTTCATAGTTCGATTTCACCGAAGGTGGTCTACAGCATAAATAGCTTCTTGGTCAACATAATCATACCGCTGAAAAAATCGTTCTTGTAAACTTGAATCTCTTCTTTGGCAGGATGGCTCATTTGGGCTTCCATAGGTTTTGTTAAGTGTTAAAAGTGAGATATGGGTTAGAGTCTTTTCCAATTAATAACAGCGTAAAATTACTTTTGAAACCCGAAAAAGAAAAACTATTGTTGTGAAGCGATACTAAAGCGTTGTGAAAAAGACGAACGGTCGTTTTCTTCGATAAACGGCACAATTAGAGGATAGATACAAGAGACTAGATGTTAGATTGCTTATTGGTATCTCCTAAATGGATACTTAGCGCTTGTCTAGATTTAACAATCATTATTCCAATGCCACTCTACCAGTCGGCAGGTTGTACAATCAAAAACAACGGTCTGATCTTGAATTTGACATTTGTATTTCCATTTATTGTTGTACGATTAAAATTATGCCCTTAAGCCGTAACCCTTATCCATTATGGGGGTTACAGGAATCATTCGATATATGGCTTACTCTTATTAAACATCAACGATAAAATTGGCTATAAGAAATAAACCACATAAACAACTGTATTTCAATATATTGGTTTTTAGTCTTGGCTCTTGTTTCTAGAAGCGAAGCGGTCTTATATCTTTTACCGGGCAATACTGATTTCTATTTATAAAACCATCTCAGGAATATCGCCTTCTACTATTAGGGTGCCCTCGGTAGCTGCCCTGATTTGTTCTATTGAGGTTTCCGGAGCGCGTTCCCGCAGTTGAAAACCACTATCGGTCACTTCTAACACGGCCAGATTGGTCACAATTTTGGTCACACAGCCCACCCCGGTCAAAGGGAGCGTACACCGCTTTAAGAGTTTGGACTTCCCGGCCTTGTTGGTGTGCATCATGGCCACAATGATATTTTCTGCGGATGCTACCAAATCCATGGCCCCGCCCATGCCCTTGACCATTCTACCCGGAATCTTCCAATTGGCGATATCGCCTTTCTCCGACACTTCCATAGCCCCTAAAATGGTCAAATCCACATGTTGGCCCCGTATCATTGCAAAACTCATGGCGGAATCAAAAAATGACGCGCCCGGAAGCGTGGTTATGGTCTGCTTCCCGGCATTGATGAGATCGGCATCCTCCTCGCCCTTCCAAGGAAATGGACCCATACCCAAAACGCCGTTCTCGCTCTGGAACTCCACGGTAATATCCTCCCGAACAAAATTGGCCACCAAGGTCGGTATGCCTATTCCCAGATTTACATAGTAGCCATCCTTGACTTCTTGTGCGATACGTTTTGCTATTCCGTTTTTATCAAGCATTATCAATGTATCAATGTATCAATGTATCAATGTATTAATAAATTAATGTGCCGTGCAATACTCCATTATTTGTTTTGGTTTTTTTTGCTGGTACTGACAATCTTGTACATGATGAGTCCCAATTCATGGATTCCTGACTTTAGGTCGGAGTTAAAGGGATAGGTGGGAGCTCTTTCGCAAAGTATCAACCAATATTTAGTCTCTTCCAACTCTTTAAGCGCAATTTTCATTTTGTGGATAAAGTCCGCCAAGCTTTCCGCGTTTTGGGCTTCATGCACATTGGCTCCAATACTGGTTCCGGATTTTAGAAGTTGGTTTGCTATGATATGTTTTCCCTTTCCCTCCAATAGCTCACAAAATGCGATTATCATTAACGCAAATTCAATGGACTTTTCTAAGACAACATTCTCCTTTTTATGCATTGATACATTTTTAAATTGGTTTATTGATCAATTGGATTTGCGTACAGTTCGCTGCTCAATCCGCTTTTCATAGTGCTCTCCTTGGAAAATACGCTGTACAAATATGCCGGGAATATGGATTTCATTGGGGTCTAGTTCCCCGGCAGGGACCAATTCCTCTACTTCAGCCACGGTAATGTTGGCCGCCCCGCACATACACGGGTTGAAGTTCCTGGCCGTACCCTTGAATATCAGGTTTCCCGCCTCATCGCCCTTCCAGGCCTTTACAAAGGCAAAGTGGGCCTTGTAGGCTTCCTCCAACACATACATCTTTCCCTTGAACTCCCTAACTTCCTTGCCCTGGGCCACCTCCGTACCATATCCGGCCGGGGTGTAAAATGCCGGAAATCCTGCCTGCGCCGCACGGCATTTTTCCGCCAGGGTGCCTTGGGGCGTCAGCTCCACATCGAGTTCACCACTGAGCATCTGCCGTTCAAATTCGTCATTTTCGCCTACATAGGAAGAAATCATTTTTTTGATTTGACGCTTTTGCAGCAACAGTCCCAAACCAAAATCGTCTACCCCGGCGTTGTTGGAAATACAGGTGATGTCCGAAACCCCTAGGCGAACCAGTTCCGCAATGGCGTTCTCGGGAATGCCACAAAGGCCAAATCCGCCCAGCATAAAGGTCATACCATCCGCTATGCCCCGTAATGCCTCCCGGGCATTGGCAACCGTTTTCCGTATCATAATTATGGGTATTGGGATATGAAGTTAATGGATATTGGGGAGATTGAAAAACAAAATCGGGAGTGGAAAAAATCGACTTAGAAATTTAAATCGTCCAAATCGTCCTCGGGATCAACGGTTTTTTCAAGTTCCTCCTTAATTTTGGAGCAATCCACATTGATGGAGAGCTCTTCGGGTTCTTCAAAATCCCCATCGGAAATGCCCAATTCTTTATCGGAATAGTTTCTCTTCATATAAAGGCCCCATATGGGCAAGGCCATGGAGGCACCTTGGCCATAGGTCAAGTTACGGAAATGAATAGACCTATCGTCGCCACCTACCCAAACGCCAGTAACCAGATTGGGGACCATTCCCATAAACCAGCCATCACTTTGGTTTTGTGTAGTCCCGGTCTTTCCCGCAATGGGATTGGTAAAACCATAGGGATATCCGGTAATGATTTCTTTGTAAACCGTCTGATTTTTTGCAAAACTGTGCCGGAGGCGGGTACCGGAGCCCCCTTCCGTAACCCCTTTCATAAGATCTACCATGGCATAGGCCACATCCTTGCTCAATACATCCTTGGTCTCCGGAACATACTCATAGAGGACCGTTCCGTTCTTGTCCTCAATACGGGTCACCGTCACCGGTTTTACGTAAACGCCTTGATTGGCAAAGGCCCCATAGGCCCCTACCATTTGATACACATTGAATTCCTCAGTACCCAGGGCAATGGCCGGCACTTCCAAAATTTCCTTGGTAAATCCTAGGTTCTTTACAATATCTACCACCGATTTGGGCCCTACCCTATCGATCAACTGGGCGGTAACCGTATTTACGGAATTGGCCAAGGCCCGTTTTAAGGAATACATTCTCCCCGAATACTTGCCATCGGAATTATCAGGGCACCAAGGTTCCAAATTGCCGTGTTTGTTGGCTTCAATACAGTATTCCGTGTCCGGAAACTCATCGCAAGGCGATAAGCGTAACTGGTCAATAGCGGCCGCATAGACAAAGGGCTTAAAGGTAGATCCCACCTGGCGCGCGCCTTGGACTACATTGTCATACTGAAAGTGCTTATAATCCACCCCGCCTACCCAGGCCTTTACATGCCCTGTTTGTGGTTCCATGGACATCATAGCTGTCCTGAGGAAGGTCTTATAATACCGAATGGAGTCCAAGGGAGTCATCACCGTATCCTTTTCCTGGGAATCGCTATTCCAGTCGAAAACCGTCATTTCCGTTGGTTTTGTAAACGACTCCCGTATCTTCTTTTCCGAAACCCCGGATTCCTTTAAGGACTTCCAACGACCAGAACTTTTTATGGCCCGTTCCATAATCCGGTTTATCTCTTCTTGCTCCAAGTCTAAAAAAGGGGTGGTCTTGTTCCGCTCCGGCGTACTCTGCACAAAGAACTCTGCCTGTAGACGGGACATATGTTCCGCCACGGCATCCTCCGCGTTTTGTTGCATTCGGGAATCTATGGTGGTGTAGATTTTGAGGCCATCCAGATAAAGGTTCCAACGGTCCCGTTCCCCTTCTAGGGCCGGTTTTGGGTTTTTTTTGATCCATCGGTTCATAAAACCCCGGAGGTACATTCTAAAGTATGTAGCTATGCCTTCACGATGGGATTCCGGGTTATAGTTCAAATTTATTTTTAGCTCCTGAAGTGAATCTCTTTCCGATTCACTGATGTAGTCATACTTGGCCAACTGCCCCAAAACGATGTTTCGCTTTTTCCAGGTACGTTCCTCACGACGTAAAGGATTGAAAAGGGATGAATTCTGTAACATCCCCACCAGCATGGCCGATTCCTCAATTTTTAAATCATTGGGCTCCTTGCCAAAATAGATTCTGGACGCGGATCGTATGCCATCCGCGTTGTTACCAAAATCATAGATGTTAAGGTACATACTAATGATTTCCTCCTTGGTATAACTTCGTTCCAATTGGGTCGCAATTACCCATTCCATGGCTTTCTGCTTAATGGTCTCGAACTTATTCTTAGAGCGAACACCCACAAAAAGTTGCCTTGCCAATTGTTGCGTGATGGTACTGGCACCCCCTCTTTTCCCCAAAAAGAACAGTGCCCTTAGGGTACCATACCAATCGATACCGGAATGGTCCTGAAAACGAATATCCTCGCTGGCGATCAATGCTTCTACCAAATTCTTTGGCAGATCCGCATACGAAACATCGGTTCGGTTGTCTTCAAAATAGAACTTTCCAAGGGTTTTGCCGTCAGCGGAAATGACTTCGGAGGCTAAGTTTGTTTGAGGATTTTCCAAAGTTTCAAAGGTGGGCAGTTCCCCAAAAAAACCCCAGGAGGCAAAGAGAAAAAGGAGCAATACGGAAAAGATTCCACCAGCAAAAAGAATCCAAAACCATTTTATGAATGGAAAAAAACTACCCTTGTTCGTTTTCTTTGTCTTCTTTGTTTCTTTTTTTGCCATGGCCTAGGGGTCGCTTTTTTCAATTTGATAACCAACATCGGTTATCCCCTGCAGCTTTGCTATGCCTTCCACCTTACCATTTTTGCGCATCGCCTGGGACAACCGTAGGGTATATACGCCGGAAGTAGGAAAAACGATGTTTTCCTTATACCATAATTTGCTTTCCCTGATACTGCCGTAACCCTTTCCTAGCCATGTCCCGTCCGGCCTGGCCATCTCATACTCCAGGGTGTCCGCGATGATCTCTCCCGAGGGAAAGCCCAACTCGGCGATCAAAAAAAGATTGCTATAAGGGAAGGAAGCATCGTTCCGTACATTGATAAAAAAATGATGGGAGGCCAAAGTGTCCATGCCCGCAAAGCTAAACTCCATGACCCTATCCTTATCCCAGACCCCTTTTTCCGTAGCAGTGAATTCCGCCTTTACCAAAGCCTTGTTGCAGGAAAGGGCAAAAAACACCACCATAAAACAAAGTAATATCCTAGGCATTTTTTGGACGTCTTTTCTGATTTCTTCTGCGCTTTTTGTTACGGTTTCTTCTTCGCTTGGGCCTGTCAAAACGGGTAAGGCTGTCCTGGCCCACCACATTTTCAAAGACTAGGGTATCCTTGGTAAGAACGGGGCTATCCGCCACATATTCTTCCAAACTTGCCACTTTTTCCCTTTTCTTGTTCTTCTGTACTATTTCCAGTACCTGATCCTTGGAGAGTGCATGCCAATTGGCAGGCTCGTCCTTGTAGGAAAACCATAGGGTAGATTTAAAGATATCCGCCTTTTGGCAAAAGGCCATCCCTTTTTCCGTAAACAACTTTGTATCCGTGGCAGGGAAATCCTTAAGGGCCTCCAGGTACATGTCCAATTCATAATTAAGACAGCACTTGAGCTTACCGCATTGGCCCGCCAACTTCTGTGGGTTCAAAGATAGTTGCTGATAACGCGCGGCGGCCGTACTTACGGATCTAAAATCCGTTAACCATGTGGAACAGCAAAGTTCACGACCACAGGATCCTATACCTCCCAGTCGCTGGGCCTCTTGCCTATAACCTATCTGGCGCATCTCTATACGAATGCCAAAGGCCTTGGCCATATCCTTGATCAATTGCCTGAAATCCACACGATCCTCAGCCGTGTAGTAAAATGTGGCCTTGGAACCATCGCCTTGAAATTCCACATCGGAAATTTTCATCTGAAGCCCAAGGATAATGGCTATCTCGCGAGATCTCTTCTTTATCTCCTCTTCTCTTTCCCTACATTTTTGCCATTTATCAATATCCTTCTGTGAGGCCTTGCGATATACTTTGGGAAGTTCCGGTGCGCTAAAGTCTATCTTTTTTCGTTTCATCTGCACCCGTACCAACTCCCCGGTAAGGGTAACCATGCCTACATCGTGCCCGGACTGAGCCTGGGTAGCCACAATGTCACCAATGGAAAGGGTAAGGTTTTCCGAATTCCTGAAAAATTCCTTTCTGCTGTTTTTAAATCGGACTTCCACGCAGTCAAACGGTTTTGAACCGATGGGAAGCGACATGTTGGAAAGCCAATCGAAAACCGTTAATTTATTACAACCGTCCGTGCCACAAGTTCCATTGTTCTTGCAACCACGGGGTTGCCCGTCCTTAGCGGTCGAACAACTGCTACACCCCATATTCTATATCTTGATTTGGCAGAACCACCCCTCTTTTTGAGAATGGAAAGAAATGATCGCCAACTAAGGTTCAACTTAATGAACTCGTCCTAAATTGTTATTATTTGCTGTAAAATTATCTTTTGTGCTCAAATTTTGTCTTTTTCTCGCTCCGTCAACCTAAGGCGGATGCAGCTCAATCCCAAGTACTCGGGACATTTGGACACAAAATCTGAATGTTTCGCTTAAACAAAACAACTCAGGACGAGTTCAAACTTAACGGTAAAGATACTATTTTTTTAAACCGAAGTGAACTAAAGTTGACCGTTCCCCGTGGCAGTATGAAGTTCCCCGTGGCAGTATTCAGCAAAAACAGTAGCGTTGCCGTTACTTTGTATTTAAAGCTTTTGCGCTGGAACTTGTGGTCAATAGATAGTTCTATCCAGCGACTGCCTACTGCAACCGTGCGCTGATTACTTATTTCTTAAACTTCAAGACCTCGGAACGGCCTTTCTTAAAAATCCTGTTGCTCACCACTTTTCCTTTCCGCAACTTTTTTTGCTCCTCATAGGGAAGATCGTGTATTTCTTTACAGGCATCCGAACAGCAATTATCCATTTTCCTTGCGCATTCCTCGCACTGGATGAATAGCAGATGACAGGCCTCGTTGGCACAGTTTACATGGGTGTCGCAAGGTTTCCCACATTGATGGCATTGGGCAATGACATCCTCCGAAATGCGCTCCCCCCTCCTGTGATCAAAGACGAAGTTTTTGCCCATAAACTTGTTCTCCAGCCCCTTTTGGCGAACTTGCCGGGCATAGTCGATAATACCTCCTTCCAACTGATATACCTGTTTAAAACCCTTGTGCCTGTAGTAAGCACTGGCCTTTTCACAACGTATGCCCCCGGTACAATACATCACTAGCTTTTTATCCTCCTTATGGTCGGCCAGATCCTTTTCAATACTATCCAGGGAATCCCGAAAAGTATCCACATCCGGGGTAATGGCATTCTTAAAATGGCCAATTTCACTTTCATAATGGTTACGCATATCCACAAGAACGGTATCGGGATCCTCTATCAACCGGTTAAACTGTTCTGCTCCCACATGTATGCCCTTGTCGGTCACATCAAAGGTGGCATCGTTCAAACCGTCCGCAACGATCTTCTTACGGACTTTTACCTTAAGCTTTAGAAAGGATTTGTTGTCCTGTTCGATCGCTATGTTCAAGCGTACGTTTTCCAAAAAGGAAATGCTGTCCAAATGATCCTTAAAGGCTTCAAAGTTATTTGCCGGTACCGAAAGCTGAGCATTGATACCCTCATGGGCCACATAGATACGGCCAAGAACGTCCAACGCGTTCCAATGGATGAATAGGTGGTTCCTAAAAATCCCGGGGTTCCCAAGATGTGCATATTTATAGAAAGAGATGGTAAGCCGCTCCAAACCCGCTTTTTCGATAAGGGCCTCCCTTTCCTTTGCACTTAAAGTATTGTACAGTTGCATGCTATACGAATGTTAAGTTAAAGGACATTGCCGACTGCAAAAATAAGGAATATTTAAGAGTCTATGGATTCGCGTGGACCCATAGGAAAAGTTTGCCTGCATCATGGCATGATAAAAGGCAGGTTTTGGAATCCGGAAATCATTGTGACAAGCAGGATGGAGACCCCGTAAAAAGACGGGGTTGGTTCGGCCGGCGAATCCCAACGCTCCGCCTTTGGCGGATTTTGGGATTCGGGCATTGACATCAGGAACATCATAGGGGGAGACCCCGCAAAAAGGCGGGGTTGGTTCGGCCGGCGAATCCCAACGCTCCGCCTTTGGCGGATTTTGGGATTCGGGCCTCACCAAAAAAAAGAGCCTTGATTTTATCAAGACTCTTCAACGGTCATCCCATTTTTTCTTTTTCATAGCATTCTTTACAAAATGCAAAAAGGAAATGACCACCGTTGCCCAATGTTGGTTTGAACCATTCCGCCCTTTGCGAAATCCCTCGAAAAGAGAGACATTGGTATGTTATTTCTTAAGGCACCCCAAAAGGATGGCAAACGAGCACAACCTTACCTTTTTTAGTAATGATGCACGTTTTCCAAAAAGGTTGCGTCCGCATTGCGATATGCAAAAAGAAATAGTAATTTAGCTGCCCGCAAAAATCCAGAAAACGACTCTCTTCTGCATGGGTCGCAAACAGTGGGCGAACCTTTCAAAGCAAAGTGCCTAAAAACGGATTTCTGCCCGTAAAGACCATTGGTCCATTGAAAACAGGAACCTGCAGTCCAAAATAATCGCTTAACCCTAAACAAAAAACATATGAGCTCCGAAAAAGATGCCAAATTAAAAGCCCTAAAACTTACCTTGGACAAATTGGACAAAACCTATGGCAAAGGTGCCGTAATGAAAATGGGGGATCGCGTGGTAGAGGATGTGGAAGTCATTCCTTCTGGATCCTTGGGACTGGATATTGCGCTGGGCGTAGGGGGCTACCCTCGTGGACGGGTCATCGAAATCTATGGGCCAGAGTCCTCCGGAAAGACCACCCTTACGCTACATGCCATAGCGGAAGCCCAGAAAAATGGAGGTATTGCTGCTTTTATAGATGCAGAACATGCCTTTGACAGATTCTATGCCGAGAAACTGGGGGTGGACATAGACAATCTTATCATCTCCCAACCGGACAATGGGGAGCAGGCCCTGGAAATAGCGGACAACTTGATTCGATCAGGTGCAATCGACATCGTCATCATTGATTCCGTTGCCGCCCTTACCCCTAAAAGCGAGATAGAAGGCGAAATGGGGGATTCCAAAGTAGGACTGCACGCCCGGCTAATGTCACAGGCCTTGCGAAAGTTGACAGGATCTATTAGTAAAACACATTGTACCGTTATATTTATAAACCAACTACGTGAAAAAATAGGGGTCATGTTCGGTAACCCGGAGACCACAACAGGGGGAAATGCATTAAAATTCTATGCCTCGGTACGGCTGGATATCCGCAGATCTACACAAATAAAGGATACGGATGGTAGTGTTAGGGGCAATAAGACCCGTGTTAAGGTAGTCAAGAATAAGGTGGCTCCTCCATTTAAAACCACTGAATTCGACATTATGTATGGCGAAGGAATCTCTAAGGTAGGGGAGATTATAGATTTGGGTGTTGAATATGAAATTGTTAAAAAAAGTGGTTCTTGGTTTAGCTACGGAGATACCAAATTGGGACAGGGCCGTGATGCGGTAAAATCCCTTTTGAACGACAATCCTGAGCTTTTTGAAGAACTGGAAGGAAAAATTCGCGAAGCCATCAACGCATTACAATAGTGCAAGACTTGCCCAAACCTCTTGGGAACTCCATGTACTCGCGTTAAACTAGCACTTCTATGGCAGGACATCCATGATTTAGACCGTATGGCCTAGAACTACGCAACCTTTACGATTTCTTTACATCTTAAAGGAAAATTTGTGTGCCTATGAAAAGGTTGTTTATTATTTTATGTTCTTTTGGGGCTTTTATGTGCCTAAACTCCTGTGATTTGGACGACAATGGACCCAACTTTCATTTTACCTCGCTCCAAATTGTAAGTGCAGACCTTCCGGAATCATTTGAACTCAATGAAACCTATGAAATCCAAGTGCGTTACGTCATCCCCGATGGATGTACAATTTTTGAGGGGTTCGACGTTTCCAGGCAAGATACCACCGTACGCAACGTGGTAGCCGTTGGGGCTAGACGGACGGATGCGGAGGCTTGTACCCAAGCCATTGAGGAGCTAGAGGCCACTTTTAATTTTGTGGTCCTTTACAATGAAACCTATGTGTTTCGGTTCTGGCAGGGAAGTTCGGTGGATGGAGAAGACGAGTTTTTTGAAGTAGAAGTTCCCGTAAATTGACCGATTTTAGAAAGAGGTGTGGATACCCTTCCATATGCTTTTGATAAGGGAATCGGAAACCTTAAAATTTAACCAACATTTTGAGTCTGGAAGAACTCATAACCAATTGTAAAAAAGGGAATAGAAGGGCTCAGGAACAGCTATATCGAAAATATGCCGATGTACTGTTCGGCATTTGCCTAAAATATTCCCGCAACCGGACCGAAGCGGAGGATAGCCTGCACGATAGTTTTATCACCATTTTTGACAAAATAGGCCAGTTTAAATCCAAGGGGTCTTTTGAGGGGTGGATCAAACGGATCGCAGTGAACACTGTCCTCCAAAAGTATCGCAAGGAGGAATATCTAAACGTAGTCTCGGAGAATATGCCGGAAGAAGTAGAGCACAATTCGGACACCTATGCGGATATTGGGCTTGGCACCTTGTTAAGACACATACAGGAACTGCCCAATAAATATAGGTTGACCTTTAATCTATACGTATTGGACGGCCATTCCCATAAAGAAATCAGTAAGCTTTTGGGGACATCGACAGGAACATCAAAATCAAATCTTGCAAGAGCAAGGACCATATTAAAGGAAAAAATTGAAAGCGAGGCCAGACGATCCATCATCGGAATTTTAATTGTGGTCTCCATGAGTATCCTATAGCTAAAGAATGTCCTTAGGATAAAGGAAAAGAAAACATGAACGTTGCTAAAGTTTTGGCAAAATGAGCAAAAAGAACCTGGACAATTTGTTCCAAGAGAAACTCAAAGATTTCAGGGAAGCACCGGACGAGAGGGTCTGGGCGTCCATTGAGGCTTCTTTGGACAAAAAGAAAAAGAAACACCGTGTAATTCCCCTATGGTGGAAACTCGGAGGGGTGGCCGCCCTACTGGCCGCACTTTTTTACCTGATCGACCCTTTTGAAAATAGCGGTCCCCATCCCGATATTCAAATAACGGACACGGAACAGACTGAAATACCAGATCCGGCCCAAAAAGAAGCCGATCTTACCAATTCCCAAGAAAGGGATGATGGTGTGGTGGAAGTGGATGCCGAGAGCGAAGGCGAAAAAAACGACCTTATTGTACCATTGACAAAGGAATCCGTTAAAATCGCAAAGGTCGCGCCGCACAATAATAACACTATCGAAAAAAACGAGCGCCAAGCTCCCAGTACCATACCTGCCGATACCGACAAAGTGGCCAACGCCCTTAATACGAACTACGGCAAGGACAAAGAGGAAGGGAAAACCGATAAGATCGAAGATCTTGTTAAAAATGAAAGCGAGGGCATAGCACTTTCGGAAATCCAAACGGAAAACCACACAAAGGAGAATCCCAAGGATTTGGAAGGGGAAAAGCAACCCATTCTAAAGGACGATATGAACGAAACCCGGAACCAGGGTGTGGCCCAGGTAGAGGTAGACACCTTAGACACCGAAAATAACACCAAAAAGTCCATTTTTGATGAAATCCAGGAGGAAGAGGAGGATTTTGGGGTGGCGGAGTCCCCCAATGGAAAATGGTCGGCAGGACCAAGCGTTGCTCCTGTATATTACAATGCCATAGGAAACGGATCACCGGTACATTCCATTTTTGTACCCAATTCAAAATCCGGGGAAATCAACCTAAGCTACGGGCTATCCGTGGCCTATGAGGTCAACAAAAGGCTTAGCGTACGTTCCGGGGTGCACAGGGTGGATTTTGGATACAACACCAACGATATAGAGTTTACCTCGTCTCTTCAGGCCGAAGGGCAGATCGATAACATAAATTATTCGCAGACCTCCAGGAACCTGGTCGTGCAGAGCAAGGCCCGCACGGCTTCAAATTCCCTTTCCGATACAGAGGCCTTTACCAATGAGATTGATGTTTTGGCCCAGAATCCTGTACAGGAGGGGGATATGGCACAGCAATTTGGCTATATAGAAGTGCCTTTAGAACTTAACTATGCCCTTGTGGACCGCAAGTTCGGGATAAACCTTATTGGTGGGGTGAGCTCACTTTTTTTGGTAGATAACTCGGTTACCGTATCCTCCGGTAATCTCACTACAGAGGTGGGGGAGGCCAACAATGTGAACAGTCTAAACTTTAGTACCAATGTGGGCTTTGGGCTTAATTACAAGTTTACTCCCAAATTACAATTTAATGTAGAACCTATCTTTAAGTACCAGTTGAATACATTTTCCGAAACCGCCGGTGATTTTCAACCTTTTACCATTGGTGTGTATAGCGGATTAAACCTAAGGTTTTAAGAAGTTGGTTAGTTGATCGTTGTGCCAAGCAACGGTTTCTAAAAACGTCCCGGCGGACTTGCCGGGACGTTTCTTCTTTTACATACGTTGACCACTGTCCCAATTTCAGCAGTAATGCCATTTCCCATTTCAAAAATGGGAACCGGCATTATCAAACACATCATAAGGTTCTCTATTTTTGTCGGTTTACTGCATCTTTCATTAACTCCTTCAAAATCAGACTACGCACCTCTTCACGGAGGGTTCCCTTATCCTCCTCTCCTAACAATCCCGTCTTAAAAAAAGAATGTACTTTGGCCCGTAACGATCCCGGGGAACCTTCAAAAAAAGAAAAGGGAAAGCGCTTCTTGCCATCGTAGAACGTCATGGGAACCACAGGAATGCCATGGGAAATTGCCATTTTAAAGGCCCCATCCTTAAAATCATCCAAAAGGATATGTTTCTCCGGCACCCCTCCTTCTGGAAAAATACAGATGCTCAAGCCTTGATTTAATCTCCGCCGGGCCCTTCGGTATACCGCGGTGCGACTCTTGGTATCCCCACGGTCCACCATAATGCATACCCGTTTATAAAAAAAACCAAAAACCGGAATTTTCACCAATTCCTTTTTACCCACAAAAACAAAAGGATTCCTGCTTACCCGTAACATTAGCATGATGTCCAACATACTGGTATGGTTGGCCACAAGCATATAGCTCTCCCCCTTTTCCATACCCTGCTCGCGGAAAATCTCGGGCGGACAGCCCATCCCATATAAAATAGGAACGGCCCAAAGGTTGCGGGCCATCCAGAAAAATTGAGGGTACGTATTTTCAGAAAGGGTAAACAGCAACAAAAAAGGGAAGAAAATAATAATGGGCAAGGCCACCAAAACATAAAACCAAATACGGTAAAGCAAATGCCCTATATTCCCTAAAAAACGAATCACGGTTCAAAAGTAGAATTTTTGACTATCTTTCAACACTTAATTTTAAAATCAAAAATCATGAGCGGGATAATTTATGCCATACTTATTGGTGCCTTGGCCGGCTGGCTAGCGGGTAAAATCATGAAAGGAGGCGGTTTTGGGGCCTTAATTAACATTATTCTAGGTATTGTGGGCGGTGCAGTGGGCAACTGGCTTTTTGGCACCCTTGGTGTCGGTATTGGTTCTGGGGTCGTAAGCGATATTGTCACAGGAGTGATCGGTGCAATCGTTGTGCTCTTGATCGCTGGTCTTTTTAAGAAAAAATAGTCCTTTTTAATAAAGTTTATAAAGCGGCCTAGGCCGCTTTTTTTATCCCTTGGGTATAGCTACATTTACGCCTTAAACGGCTGGCATGGCACGAATACTAACCGGAATACAGAGTACGGGCACCCCACATCTGGGCAATATTTTGGGAGCAATAATCCCGGCCATAGAAATGGCGGGCGACCCCGAGAACGAATCTTTTCTTTTTATAGCGGATATGCATTCCCTTACCCAGATCAAGGATGGGGAACAGTTGCGACATAATACCTATGCGACCGCCGCGGCATGGCTCGCTTTTGGATTGGATATAGAGAAAACCGTGTTTTATCGCCAGAGTGATGTGCCCCAAGTAACCGAACTGGCATGGTACCTCAGCTGCTTTTTTCCCTACCAACGCCTTACCTTGGCGCATTCCTTTAAGGATAAGGCCAATCGCTTGGAAGATGTAAATGCCGGTCTTTTTACCTATCCTATGCTTATGGCCGCGGATATTCTTCTGTACGATGCAAACATTGTTCCCGTCGGAAAGGATCAATTACAGCATTTAGAAATGACACGGGATGTAGCTTCACGATTTCATACCCAGTTTGGGGAAACCTTTATACTTCCCGAGGCCAAGGTGCGGGAGGCTACTATGCACGTGCCCGGTACGGACGGCGAAAAAATGAGCAAAAGCAAAGGCAATCTAATCGACATTTTTCAGCCGGACAAGAAACTACGGAAACAACTTATGGGTATCATCACGGATAGTACTCCCTTGGAGGAACCTAAGGATCCCAGTATGGACAACGTATTTGCCCTGTATAAAATCCTGGCCAGTGTACCCCAAATCGAGGAGATGAGTGCCAACTATTTGGCGGGAAATTATGGGTATGGCCATGCCAAACAGGCTCTTTACGAACTTATCCTACAAAAATTTGGCGAGGCTCGGGAAAAATTTGAGTATTATATGTCCCATCTAGATGAAGTGGACGAAGCGTTGGCATTAGGGGCGGAAAAGGCCAAAAGTGCTGCAGATGAAGTCTTGGCAAGAGTTCGGGGCAAGTTGGGGTATTAATTTGTATCTTAATCGTTATAAAAGTACTCCCTCATGAATTCCCCCAACCCGCCTATTCCACTTAAACTGCCTTTTGCGGTTACCCTCTTTCTTCTTTTGTTCCTTCTCGTCACCCCTGTTTATGGCCAATACGGAAAAAATGCGGCCCATGACCGCATTTTAGGGAAACTACGGACCTACGTCGAAAAAAACGGGCCTGAAAAGGTCTATCTCCAAACGGACAAGGATTTCTATATCAATGGTGAGACTATTTGGTTCAAAGCCTATTTGGTCAATGGAATATGGCATACCTCATCTATAAAAAGCCGGGTAATCTATGTAGAACTGATAAGTCCAAATGATAGTATAATAGCCCAGAAGAGGCTCTTCATCGAGAATTTGGGTGCCGCCGGTGATATCAAAATTGATGAGAAAGCCCTTCAAGGAAACTACACTTTACGTGCATATACCCGGTATATGCTCAATGCTGAAAATCCACTTCCGTACGAAAAGCAAATTCCCATTTTAGTCCAGGACGCTAAAGAGGAATCGGTAAAGGAAAAACCAAGCGAACTGAAAGACCTGGAAATGAATAGGACCATCACTGGGCAGCTTAAACCCCGATTTTTTCCGGAAGGGGGTCATTTAGTTGCCGGACTTCCCAACATCCTGGCCTATGAAATCAAGGATACGGAGGGAAACTATGTAGCTACCCAAGGAGAAATCGTGGACGAAAACGGAACTTGGGTCGCCTTTTTCAGCAGTTTTGATTTTGGGCTGGGCACGCTACATTTTATGCCAAAGGCCGGGAAAAAGTATTATGCCACTTTTCAAAACGCAGGTCCGGAAGAACGCTTTCCCTTGCCCAGTGTTCTGGAAAAAGGCCATGTGCTCAACGTGATGAACAAGGGAGATCATCTTATTATCAATGTATCCACTACCATTGAGAACGGATTGGATCAGGCACTTCTGCTAGGACATTTAAGGGGCCGTATTATTCTTGAGAACCCTATTGAAGATCCAGGGGACAAGAGTGCCATTCGGTTTAGATTGCTTACCGAAGGGCTTTCTAAAGGGGTAGCGCACTTCACGCTGTTCAGCCGACAAGGGGAGCCACTTTGCGAACGCCTTGCATTTATAGACCATCCAGGAAAAGAAGCAGCCCTGTTGATCAATGCCCCAAAAGAGGATATAGGTCACCGCAGTCGGCTGGAGGTGGACCTGGGCATGACCGATTCCAATAATAGGCTATTGGAAGGAGAGCTTTCCATGAGCGTATATACGGTCAACAACCAACTAGAGGTCGCCCACGGGACAACTAATATTAAATCCTGGTTGCTACTTAATTCCGATCTGGGCGGTACCGTTCCCGATCCGAACTATTTCTTTGAAGATGACTCAGGCTCGCGGAAGCGCTTGTTGGATGTGCTGATGCTTACCCATGGCTGGCGAAGGTTTATCTGGAAGGATCTTATCACGGATTCCATTGCCAAGACCCAAGAATTTTTACCGGAAAAGGGTATTATGATCCATGGAAGGACTACTTCTTTTAAGAACTCCTACCAACCCTTGGCCACTCATGTAAAGCTATCCATTTTGGGCAAAAGTATCTATCAAGAAAAGGGGACGACCAACATACAGGGCAAATTCAGTTTTGGCCCTTTGGTATTTCAGGACAGTGCTTCCGTTATTGTTGAGGCGATGGCAAAAGATGCAAAAAAACCAAAGGATGCCGCCATCTTTATAGACCCTATATTTCGCAACATTCCTTTTTCAACCCAAAAAGAACTCGATCCTGGAAGTCTTACGACGCTAAATGTAGTGCAATATCTTAAAGAGGCGGGCCAAAAAAAAGTAACGGATTTTAAGTACGACCCCAAGGTCACCCTCTTGGATGAGGTAACGGTTACTGCCAAGAAAAAGACCCGCCAGGAACTCGTGGATGAGAAAATAGATCAAATGACCCTCTACGGACAGCCTAGTAACCGTATTTTTATCGACTCGATACCCGCGTTGACCACGGGCAGTGCCATTGATGTCCTACGGCTTGTTCCCGGGGTTCAGGTCACTGGGGAATATCCCAACCAAAGTGTAATTATCCGCGGAGCTAGTTCTATTTCCTTTTCTTCGAATCCCCTTTTTCTTCTAGACGGTGTGCCTGTAGATGCCCAGGCCATTCAAAACATGAGGGCGGTCGAGGTTATGTTTATAGATGTGCTCAAGGGCCCTGCAGCGGCCATTTACGGATCAAGATCCGCAGGTGGGGTTGTCGCAGTTTACAGTCATATAGGATTGGGCATTCCGGCAGAGCCGCAACCAGTCCCTGGAGTTGCCAATTTTAAAATTCCCGGTTTTTATAAGACCCGGGAGTTCTATGCGCCCGATTATTCCACGGAAAGGCCGGAACACGAAAGACCGGACTACCGCACCACCCTGCACTGGGAGCCAACTATTGCCCTTGACGGAAAAGAGAAGGCCTCCGTGCATTTTTATACCGGAGATTCCTCAGGGGAGTACTTGATTCAAGTAGAAGGTATGAGCGAGGATGGCAGGCCCGTAACCGGTATGTCGCGCATCACCGTAAGTGGCGATGGGACTAAATTGTAAATACACTACATTGTTAAACAGGGATTTTCTATGGCTCATAGGTAGTCCATCGTAGTATTTATTCGTATCTTAAAATCATAGATAAGTTCGATTATGGTTTACAGATTCCCATCCCCGTTAAGCAAAATATCCTCCCATATCTACCTCCTCCTGTTGTTGGCCCTATGCTGCGGTCCCCTGGCCTACGGGCAATACGAAAAGAATCCGGTACATGACCGCATTCTGGGAAAATTAAGTACCTATGCGGAGAAGAACGCACCGGAGAAAGTGTACGTACAGACTGATAAGGACCTCTATGTAAACGGGGAGACCATCTGGTTCAAGTTGTATTTGATTGATGGAACCTTCCACACCGCCAGTCAAAAAAGTAGAGTGGCCTATGTGGAACTCTTGAATCCCATGGGTAAAATTGTTGCGCAAAGGAAACTTTATGTGGAAAATTTAGGTGCTTCCGGGGATATTGCGCTTGATGGGGAAATAGGTCAAGGCAGCTATACCTTAAGGGCCTATACCCAATATATGGGTAATGAGAAGAACCCCAAACCTTTTGAGAAAACCATCCCCATTTGGGTAGAACCTCCCTCCCAGGTACCTGTGGCAGCAAATAAGACACTTAAAACCTCGCTCGCTATTCCAAATTTTGAACAAGTACAATTAAACCCTCACTTTTTTCCTGAAGGAGGTTATTTGGTGGCTGGTCTTCCAAGTATCTTGGCGTTTGAGATTAAGGATAATGCAGGGAACAGTGTGTCCTCACATGGCAGGATAGTGGACGATAAAGGCAATGTGGCTTCCTACTTTCAGAGTTATGCCCTTGGACTCGGTTCAGTAAAGTTTAAACCTGAGGCGAACGCCCAATATTACGCCGTCTTTTCGAACAATGGCAACAACCTTAGTTTTCCTTTACCACTTATTGAGCAAAAAGGCTATGTACTAACTGTAAAGAATCATGGCCAAGAGCTTATCCTCAATGTGCGTACCAACAAAGAGGAAGGGCTTAAAGATGTACTACTGGTAGGTCACCTTAGGGGAAAACTTATCCTCGAAAAACCCATAAATACCCGTAGTACCAAAGCTGAGGCCCAGATAAGGCTGCTCACCAAGGAACTGCAGGACGGCGTGGCCCAATTTACGCTTTTTGGCCCAAACCAAGAACCACTCTGCGAACGCCTTGTTTTCATTCAGAACCCGGAAAATGCTTTGGCACTGGATTTAAGTTCCGCAGGGCAGGAACTGGATTACCGAAACTTGGCAAATATAGCCATGGAAATTAAGGATAAAGCAGGCAAGCCCGTTCCGGGAGAACTCTCCTTAAGCGTTTTCAAGGCGGATAACCAATTGAAGGATGCAAGTAATGTAGGAAATATAAAATCCTGGTTGCTGCTCAACTCCGACCTTAAAGGTGATATCCCTGATCCCGACTATTTTTTCGAGGATAACTCCGCTTCCAGAAAACGTCAATTGGACGCCCTTATGTTAACCCACGGCTGGCGCAGGTTCGTATGGCAAGACGTGCTCTCCGGATCTTTGGCAAAAACTCCCCATATTCTTCCCGAAAAAGGAATTATGATCAAAGGAAACTCGGTTGCCGATAAGGATAGAAATAGGCCCATCGAATCCCGTATAAAAATGTTCATTCTTGAACCTGAAGTCTATCAGGTAAGCGGTGCGACCGATGCCGATGGAAATTTCGCCATTGGACCTTTTGTTTTTCAAGATTCGATTTCGGTGCTTTTAGAAGGCTTTTCCAAAGCACCGAGAAAAGTAAAGGAGGTGCATTTGCAAATGAACCCTGTCCCTTACAAAACCTTGGCCAGAACCAAATTAAATCCTGAATCGTCTAAGCGTGTTAATAAAGAAATGGTCAATTATATAGCCCAAGCAAATCTCAAAAAGGTTACGGATTTCAAGTATGACCCTAAGGTAACGCAACTTAAAGAGGTTACCGTTACCACCAAAAAGAAGAGCTATAAGGAACGTTTGGATGAAGAATTGGACAGAGCAACCCTTTATACAGAACCCAGTCATCGTCTCTATATAGATTCCCTGCCATTGAGCGGTGTGCAAAGCGCCCTGGACATCCTACGCAATGTGCCAGGGGTTCTTGTAAGGGGAACGTACCCTAATCAAACGGTTCAAATACGGGGCGCCTTAAGTCTTAGTGACGGGCCTAGAAGTCCGCTTTATCTCTTGAACGGGATGCCTGTGGATAGTTTGACCATTTCCCAGCTCACCACTAGTGATATTCTGTTAATTGATGTTTTAAACACTTCAAAATCGGCTCTATTTGGTTCCAATGGGGCAAACGGAGTTATTTCGGTTTTTACGCCGGAGGGATTGAATCTTCCTGCTAATCCCAAGAAATACCCCGGAGTTAGTACTTTTAAAGTTCCCGGTTTCTACAAGACTAGGGAGTTTTATGCCCCGGACTATTCCAGCGACAGACCAGAACACGAAAAACCGGACTACCGCACCACCCTGCACTGGGAGCCCCATATTATCTTGGACGGCAAGGAAAAGGCTACCTTAGATTTTTACACAGGAGATAGCCCGGGGGAATACATCATTAGGGTGGAAGGCCTTACCGAGGATGGGCGGCCCGTGTCACGTACATCCCGTATTACCGTTGGCTGGGATGGGACCAAACTATAGCTGTTCCTTGGAGACAACGAATCGTGGTATTTATTCGTACCTTAATATTGTAAAATATCCGTTTATGACGTCCTTTTTCCCGTCTCTACCAAAGAAGTTTTTTCCCTATCCCCTCTTCTTTCTGTTTTTGGCCCTATGCCTCGGCGGTCCCTTGGCCTATGGACAATACGAAAAAAATCCAGTGCACGACCGCATTCTGGGGAAGTTAAGGACCTATGCGGAGAAGAACGCACCGGAGAAAGTGTACGTACAGACCGACAAGGATATCTACTTCTACGGGGAGACCATCTGGTTCAAGGCTTATCTAGTCGACGGGATTACCCACACCCAAAGTCCCAAGAGCAAGGTCATCTATGTAGAACTTCTTGATGCCAAGGACAGCGTAGTGGCCCAACGCAGACTTTTGGTAAAAAGAATGGGGGCCTCCGGGGACATTACCATCAATGAAAAGGTCCATCGGGGTACCTACACCCTACGTGCCCATACGTTGTATATGCTGAATGAAAACGAACCCCCATTTTTCCGGAAAACTATTTCCATATCAAAGCCGGAATCCGGAGGAAATGCAATGGAAAACGACCGGTACCCAACACGTATTCCATCTAAAATAGAGATTTCCTCCTCCAACCAACCACTTTCTCCTCAATTTTTTCCGGAAGGAGGACATTTAGTAGAGGGACTTGTTAATACAATGGGTTTCGAAATCAAGGATAGGGAAGGAAATTTCATTACTACGGAAGGAAAAATAATGGAGCAAGACGGTAACGTGGTCTCTTATTTCCAAAGTTCTGACTTTGGGCTAGGTACCGTAAAGTTTTTACCCGAGATCGGAAAAGAGTATTATGCCACTTTTGAACGAGAGGGTTGGGAAGAACGTTTTCCGTTGCCCACTCCTTTAAAAAAAGGAACCCTATTGCACCTCCAAAACCAAGGTGATCATCTTATGATTACCCTATCTACTACCGAACCGAACGGCTTGGATGGTGCTTTGCTATTGGGACATATTCGGGGCAGGCGTATTTTGGAACAGCGCTTTGAAGGATATAACGAACATGGTTCGCTTCGGTTTAAACTGATGACAAAAGAACTTCCATCTAGGATAGCCCAATTTATCTTATTTAACGCCAATGGAGAACCTGTATGCGAACGGCAGGTGTTTGTAGACCCCCCGAAAAATAATGCGGTGCTTGCCATAAATACTTCCGGGAAGGATTTTGGGTACCGCAGCCCTGTGGCCATAGACCTCGAAGTCTCCAATCCAGATAAAACGATTCCCAGAGCCGAGCTTTCAATAAGCGTTTTTAATGCCAAAGGGCTATGGGAAGGGCTACAAAATCCTTCTTGCGCAAAGTCTTGGTTGTTGCTGGATTCCGATTTGGGAGGAACGATTCCCGACCCGGACTTCTTTTTTGAGGATAGTTCGGCCTACCGGAAACAGCTATTGGACGCCCTTATACTTACCCAGAGCCGGCACAAGTCTGCCCGGAACGTTTTTTTGGTAGGCGCGAATAATCCGAAGGAAAGGATAACACCGGAAAAGGGCATTATGATTCGGGGTAGAACCTTTTCCCCCGAAAATGATGCCCTACCTTTGCCTGCCCAGGTAAACCTCTCCGTTTTGGGCGAAGAAGTCTATCGGGAAAAACGCGATACGGATGCGCAGGGGAATTTCAGTTTTGGCCCTTTCTTATTTCAGGACAGCATCTATGCTATGTTGAGGGCGGTCCCAAGGAATAAAGAAACGACCCAAATGGCCACCATCCGTTTAGATCCGGTCGGCAAAATTATTACATGGGAACCTGGCAAAGCCACAACGGGAAATAGTGCCCGTCCAGAACTCGGAGAGAAAAATACCCCTATGCCCTACGATCCAAACGTGACCCGCTTGGAAGAGGTTACCGTTTCGGAAAAGAAAAAGACTCACCAAGAGTTTGTCGATGCGCAAATGGATCAAATTACAATCTATGGGGAACCTAGTGATCGGGTTTTTATGGACTCCGTACCCCTTATCGGGGCGGGTAGCGCCTTAGAAGCATTGCGGTATGTTCCTGGGGTTCAAGTTTTTGGGGAATATCCCGATCAGGAAATTCGAATTCGGGGAGTCTCTTCCCTTAAGGGATTTAGGGATCCTCTTTTCCTGCTTAACTCGGTCCCTGTACAAAAACAAACCATACAAAGCATGATGGTGGACGAGGTAATGTTCGTTGACGTTTTGCGCGGGCCAAGGGCGGCTATATTTGGATCTAGGTCATCCAATGGCGTGATCGCCTTCTATAGCCATATGGAATTTGATGACCCTGCTGTTAAAGTCCCCGCTCCGGATACTTCCAATTTTGTAATCCCTGGCTTTTCCAAAGCGCGTACGTTTAATCCCCCTGACCATTCCCTATCTATATCCGAAGCTCCCGATAAGCGCACTACCTTGTACTGGAACCCCAACATTACCCTTAATGGCAGGGAAAAGGCCTCCGTAGATTTTTACACCGGTGATACGCCTGGGGATTATATTATTAGGGTGGAAGGCATCACCGAGGACGGAAGGCCTGTGTCCGGAATGTCCCGTATTACCGTTGGCAGGGACGGGAGCAAAATGTAATCTCTGTTGTCCGATAAAAGACTTAAGATTGCTGCGCTTCTATCCCGATAGCCATCGGGACAGAACCAAGATAAGAAATCAGATGTTTATGGAGTGGGCTACTCTAGAGACTGTTTTGAAATATGTCAATTATTTTTTATGCCCCTTTTTGCGCTCAAGGCTCAAGCTGGCTCCTTGTTTTTAGGCCAAATCTTTGGCCTTTTCGCTCGGCCCTGTTAAAATTTTTAAACGAATCGATTGGGGCCTCGTTTGGCAAAGTAAGTCCATGTACTTGAAAATCTCTCTAAGCCCAGGTAGTATACCTATTCCCTGATAGCGGTATCCTTTTAACAGAAACATATTGAATTGTAATGGCAGATTTTTAGAAAACGACCAAGCGGGCGGCCTTAGAAGTATGATTTACAACTGGCGGAGTAGTCATTATCGATAAAGTGTGCGATTTTATCGGCAAAACGAAAAAAGTCACTACAGAAAACTGCCTTTCCCTATCCTTGAGACTTCTTGGTTTTAAAAAAAGGGGCGGTCATCATAAGTGAAAATCTCTTAATTGGACCATCGATATGGATTTTACCACTTTTAGATGGCTTCAAAAAGCTTTCCCGGAAGGGGCCGCACTACCCCTTTCATTTCCATACTTAATAAGGTGGAGGAAACCTTAAAAATAGGCAATCCACAATCCAGGGCAATAGTATCCAGAAGTTGTTTGCCTTCCTTCTGTAGATACGAATAGATAGATCGTTCGGTTACATCCAGTTCTACAAATAACTGCTTTTGCACGTTTTGGGGCTCCTTTGTTCGCAATTCCCAACCCAAAAGATAGACCAAATCGGCGGCCGAGGTCAATATTTGTGCTTTTTGTTGCTTGATCAGGTTATTACAGCCCTTGCTAAACTTATCCCCGGCCCGGCCCGGTACGGCGAAAACGTCCCTATTATAGCTATGGGCGATATCCGCTGTAACCAGACTCCCCCCTTTTTCAGCGGATTCCACCACTACAGTGGCCGCACTGATCCCGGCAATGATCCTGTTGCGTTTTAGGAAATTCTCCCGTTCCGGGATACTGCTGCTCCAAAACTCGGTGAGAAACCCGCCATGCTCCTCCACTTCTGGCACATATTTGGAATGCGCCCTTGGATATATCTGGTTTAACCCATGAGCCAGACATCCAATGGTCTGCAATCCATGTTTTACCGCGGCCTTTTGTACACAAATATCCACTCCATAGGCAAAACCGCTTACGATAATAGGGTCCATAGGTGCAATTTCCGCTATAAATTGTTCACAGAAATCGGCACCATAGCTGGTCATATTACGTGTCCCTACGACGCTGATTATCCTGTTACGCCCCAAATGGATGTTCCCCCGTTTGAAAATTAGAATTGGCCCATCTATACTGTGTTTTAAATACGTGGGATAGGTATCGTCCATAAAATAACAATAGCCAATATTGTTACCTCTTATGTATTCCAACTCTTTTTGTGCCTTTTTCAAGTGTTCAACGTCGTACAGACCCTTAAGCCTGGCCGCTCCAATGCCCTCTATTTTTTCCAAATGCGCTAGCTTATCATCAAAAACGGCGGATGGACTACCACAATGAGCTATGAGCCGTTTTGCCGTAACATCCCCAATATATGGGGCATACTGAAGGCGAAGTACCGCAACCAATTCGTTGTCAACCATTTGTTTATGTGCCGGGGGTTTATCCACAAAACGGCCAAACTACAATGTTAATAAAAAGTTATGTAGTACTTTTATACCCCCCCATTTTTTTTTGATATTTGCTTCCAGATGGTCTTGGAAAACTACATATCCGAACTTCTATACCGATATGACTGCGTTATTTTGCCCGGTTTCGGGGCCTTTCTGACCCGGACCAAATCGGCTTATATCGATAATGTTGGCCACACGCTATACCCCCCCGAAAAAACATTGGCCTTTAATGCGCAATTGACTTCCAATGACGGCTTGTTGGTTTCCTATATAGGCCATGCGGAAAATACCTCGTACGAGGCTATGCTGGATACCGTGGAACGTATGGTAAAAGAGTGGAAAGGACGCTTACAAAATCAAGAACGGTTGCAGTTGGACGGTATTGGAGCACTCTGGTCCGATAGGGAAGGGAGAATTCAATTTGATCCCTCACAAAAGACCAATTACCTCACTACTTCCTTTGGCCTTTCCCCTATTGGAGCCCCGGCCATTACTCGGGAAGTATTAAAAGAAACCGTGGAGGAGCTGGAGGAGAAAGTTCCCTTTACCTTTACCCCGGAAAGACGCAAAAGCCGTTCCCTTAGGCCCTATCTAAAATATGCGGCCGTGCTCCTTTTGGCCTTTGCCACGGGCCTTACGGGGTTTCATGCTTATCAAAACCTCATCAATGACCAGCAGTTGGCGCAACAGGACGCCCAGGAACAGGTCTCCAAGCAAATACAAGAGGCCACTTTCTTTGGCAACCAACCCATGGAACTCCCTACGTTTACCCTTGAGGTGGCGCACAAGGAAGCGCCCGTTCCTAAAAAAGGAATGCACCATATCATCGCAGGGGCATTTCGTTTTAGGACCAATGCGGATAAAAAAATTGCACAATTAAAACGAGCAGGGTTCCCGGCGGCCTACCTGGGCACCAATCCTTTTGGACTGCATATGGTTACCTATAGTAGCCATGACAACCCCAAAGAAGCCCTGATCGCCCTTAAAAAGGTGAGACGCATTCATTCCAAGGATGCCTGGTTAAAATCTGTGAAGTAGGGGATGCTGGATAAGGTACTAAAGTTTTATTTGGGTTTGCCATTCTTCCAAAGAATTTGTCCTGTTTTTATCCATTAGTGGTAGACAAATTCTAGAATCTATTTTCTAAAAGCGTAGCGGTCTAAATTCTTTTTCCCTTTAACTCCTATCTTTACGGAAAAAATCCATGCAAGCAAAACGGCCCAACGACTCCCGTACCATAATGACGGATATGGTGCTCCCCAGTGAGACCAATCCCTTGAACAATTTGTTTGGGGGTGAACTTTTGGCCCGTATGGACAGGGCCGCCAGCATTGCCGCCCGAAGGCATAGTCGGCGCATTACGGTAACGGCCTCCGTAAACCATGTGGCCTTTAACCATTCCGTTCCTGTGGGCAGTGTACTTACGGTAGAAGCAGCGGTTTCCCGTGCTTTTACCACATCCATGGAGGTCTATATCGATGTTTGGATGGAAGATCGCTATAATGGCAAGCGCACCAAGGCCAATGAGGCCATTTATACTTTTGTGGCCGTGGACGAAACGGGAAAGCCTACCGAGGTGCCTCCCCTTGCCCCCGAAACCCCATTGGAACGGGAACGTTATGCCGCGGCCCTACGCCGCAAACAACTAAGTCTGGTCTTGGCAGGGAAAATGAAGCCAAATGAAGCTACTGAGCTTAAGGCGTTATTTATGGGTTAGCCCTTTCTGGCCCCCCAAAAGGGAGAGAACTTCAAAAATCAAAATTGTCCGGATCTGGACCAATACGCTCTCCTCGATCCATAGTATCCAGATAGGCCACTTCCCCGGTAGTCAGTTCAAAGTCGAAAATAGCCGCGTTACTCGCTATCCGATTTTTTTGGACGGACTTGGGGATGGTAACCACCCCTTTTTGTAGGTTCCAGCGCAACACGATTTGGGCCGCGGATTTTTGATATTTTTGTTCTAAGTCCTTCGTAAAATCCAATTGAAACAGTTTCCCTTGCATAAATGGGGACCAAGCCTCATATTGGATGCCTTTGGAAGCACAGTAGTCCAGCAGCGTTTGCTGTACCAAGTGTGGATGGAACTCCATCTGGTTTACCATGGGAACAACTTCGGCCACGGTCAATATATCCTCCAAATGGTGTTGCAAAAAGTTACTTACACCAATGGCCCTAACTTTTCCGTCGGCATAGAGCTCCTCCAGGGCGCGCCAAGTTTCTTTATACTTTCCCGCTACGGGCCAATGGATCAAATAAAGATCCAGATAATCCAATTGCAAACGCTTCAGACTCGCTTCAAAAGCCTTTAAAGTGCTTTTATAGCCCTGATCCCCGTTCCAGACCTTACTGGTCACAAAAACCCTTTCCCTTGGGACGGTACTTTTTCGGATTCCTTTCCCCACACCTTCTTCGTTTTTATAAATCGAAGCCGTATCCACATGTCGGTACCCATAATCCAACGCCCATTGTACCCCGTTTACCGCCCCATCCTCATTATCGGACAAATAGGTGCCCAAACCAAAATAAGGCATTTCCACCCCATTATGCAGTTGGAAAGTTCCTTGAAGATTTGTTATTTTTTTTGTCATCCTACATCATGTTATTCTATAATCTGTACACCCAATCCTCGGGATTTAACTTGGAAGTATCCTTATAAAGATAGAATTTTAAACGTGTCCGGCCATTTGACCGATTGGTATAAACGGTGCCCAATTCCGTCTTGGCCGCTACCTTTTCCCCCTTGCGTACAAAAAGCTCCGAAAGGTTGTAGTAGGTACTTATGAAATTGCCGTGCTTTACCTGTACCCCCTTATTGCCGCCCGGGACCGAAAGTATGGCAATGACCTCCCCTTCAAAAATGGCCCGGGCCTTGGCACCTTCCTCTGTCGTTATAATTACCCCATTGCTCTCATGTTTGATGCCGGGGTAAACCGCATCCTTGTATATTCCGAATCCCTGGCTCTTAATCCCTTTTTCTACCGGCCAAATAAGCCTGCCCTTATTGGCGGAAAAATTATTGGCCACAATACTAGCTTCCGGTGTGAGTAGAAACTTGCCTACACTAGATTTTGTACCGGTCTTCCCCACTTTTTTATTGGAAGCAACGATTGCGTTACGAATAAGTTTTTCTATTTCCCGATCAATCTTCCTGGCCTCCTTTTTCTTTGCCGCAATGGTGGCGGCGTACTTGCTCTCATTTTTCCTAATGGTGCCCAATAGTGCCTTTTGGTCCTGTATTTCCCGCATCAATTGGTTCCTGGCCTTTTTGTTTTGGGCCAATAGCACTTCCTTTACCTTCCTTTCCTCAGTGAGGTCTTTGTTAAGCCGCGTAAGCTCCTCCGTTTTTTCCGTTATTTTTTCTCCCTGTTCCCTTCTATAGTCCGTATACTGCTTTACGTACTGCAACCGCTTAAAGACCTGAAAGAAACTTTCCGCCGAAAGCAGGAACATTAATCGATTTTGCTGGGATCGGTTTTGATAGGATTTCCGAATCATGGTGGCATATTCATCTTTTAGGTCGGTTAGATCCTCCCGTAACATGGCAATGTTCCTGATATTGGCATTGATTTTCCGGTTCAGCAAATTGGACTCTTGATTGGTCACCTGGATCAATTGCTGGCGCACGCTTATTTTTTTGTCCAGGGCTTCCATTTGATCCAGGATGGAGCCTTTTTGCTTCTTTTCCGCAAATAACAATCGGTTTATTTCCCGTATCTCATTTTGTAGACGTTCCCGCTTGGCCTCTAGGGACTTTTGCTCATTGGTCTGCGCATCTACCGGCACCATACAAAGTATCGTCGCCAAAAGAAAAAAGATATGGGATGGCCTAGATATCATCTTTGTTTAAAACTATTTCAGAAAAACCTTTCGGTATTTTATAAGGGAAGCTCAATGATCTATTGTACTCCATGTTTCGGTATTCCACGGCTATGGTGTTGATTTCATCCCCATCTATCGCCTTAATCCCTATAGTTTTGGGCAAGATCCAGGCACTAATGTTTTGATAGTCTGTATAGACCACCTCCAATATCCTTTTCTGAATAGGTTGGGACAATTGCACGGAAGCGATCCTAAAGTTTTTGGGCTCTATTTGGAACAGGGTCTTAAAGAGCGTTATCGGCTTTTTGGGCTTTAAGATATAGTTTCGTTGCCCGGGCGAAGCGGTATACTTCTCCTCCCGAAGATCAAAAAGAGCCTGGCCCAATAACAGGTTTTGGAGATTATCAAAATCTAAAGGGGTGCCCAAAAGATCGCTTACATAGCTGAAGTCCCCATCAAAATATTCATTTTGTAATTTGTTATAGAACGATACCCTAGTGGGGGTAATATAGGCTTTTACCAACCCAAGGGGCGCGCTCATCCAAATGGCCTTCCCCTTTTCCATGCGTAGGCTAACATTCACCGTTTGGGAAGATTCCCCATCGGAATAGGCTATTTTCACCTTTCCCTTAAGGGTCTTGAAACCAGTTTGGTTCTGATAGTGCCTTCGTATGATGTTCTTTGCGGACAGCCCCTTATCCACCGATTCCGTCGCCTCTTTGGAAGATTTACATGAAAGAACAAAAAACACCGGAATAAGGAAGATTGCCAAAATCCGAAAATGCATCGTTGGTAGATTCATTCCTCTAAACTAAAACCCAGGTTTTATCTTACGAAGATACATATTTGCCTTGGATGTATTGTTCATTGCGGTATAGGCTTGGGCCAGTTCTTCATAGACCTTGTTGGTCAAGGGAACATCGTCCAAAATAAGATCTAGGGCGGCCTCTAACTCCGTTATGGCATTTTTATGGTTTCCGCTTTTGTTCAGTGCAAACCCTTTGGCATATTGGAAAAAGGGTTGCGAGGGATAACTTTCCGCCGCCTCAATGGCCAGTTTTTCCAGAAGTGGTACGTTCCCTTCCCCAATAAGGGCTTGAATGCGACTTTTATAATCCTCCAATGGGTCCGTCGTCGCCTTATCGACTATTTCCGTGGCCCTTGTTTGCGTATTCCGTGTTTTTTTGGATCGATCTTTTTTAATCGAATCGTTGATTTTGGCCGAAAGGTCTTTGGAGAAATCCGATACCGGCATGCCCTGTATCAAATGGAGCGCCCTTTTATATACCTTCTGATCCATATAGGCCAGAGCCAAGTTTTCCCTTAGCCTTTCATTCTGCATAGGAAGTCCCGCTTCCAATTGCTCCCAGGCACTTCCCTGTTTTTGACAAATTTGTACCAGGGTTCTGGCGTACCAATAATTGGCCGGTTGGCCAAGAAGGGCATTTTGCGCAAACTCTTGTGCACGTACATACTTTTTGTCCGCAAAATAGGTACGGGCCAGCTCATGATCCAGAACTTCGTTATCCGGTTCCATTAGTTTACATTCCAACAATAGGTTAACGGCCCGATCATAGTTTTCTATCCCCTTTTGCTTAAGAGCCTCAAAGAACGTTTCCTGAAAGGCATCCGAATAATCTTCCAGAAAAACTTCGGCACTTTCCTCAATATCGATTTCCTGATCTTCCTGGGCATGGGCATATCCAAGGGTCAAGGATAGTCCCAGCAGCAAAAAACCTAATTTAAAGCATTGTTCCATTAGTCCATTATTTCACCCCCGTACTTCCAAATCCACCGGAACCTCTATCGGTAGTGCCCAATTCCCGTACCTCATCCCACTCCGCACGCTCATGTTTGGCAATAACCAATTGGGCAATGCGTTCCCCGTTCTGCACGGTAAAAGACTCGTTGGACAGGTTCACAAGAATCACGCCAATCTCCCCCCTATAGTCTGCATCGATGGTTCCCGGGGCATTGAGCACCGTTATCCCTTCTTTGGCCGCCAGACCACTCCTAGGGCGTACCTGTGCCTCCATTCCCACGGGAAGTTCAATAAAAAGCCCTGTTTTAATAATAGCGCGACCTAAAGGTTGTAACGTAACGGGGGCGCTTATATTGGCACGAAGGTCCATCCCCGCAGAGGCCTCAGTTTCATAATGCGGAAGTTTTTGGTCGGATTTGTTGATGATCTTGATGTGCATTTGTTTAGATGTGAGATGTAAGACGTTGGATTTTAGATGGAAAATTCAGAATTCAGAATTCAGAATTCAGAATTAAAACTTTTTCAGCTACTCCGTTTTAAAAAGATCTTTTTTAGCATATCGCTTTCCATTTTATATATCAACCCCAAAAATAGGGCAAGTAGTATCATTCCCGGAACAAGTTGCCTATTAAACACATAGAACGACAGTAGGGAAAACAGAATGGATATGCCCAGGTAAAATATAATCTTCCTAAAATTATAGGGTATGGGGTAATACATGCGTCCAAAAAAGAAGGATAGTAGCATCATGGACCCATAGGCTACCAAGGTAGCGAGGGCTGAGGCCACATAACCATAGCGGGGGATAAGGCCAACATTGATGATGATGGTCAGCAACGCCCCTATTAAAGAGATATAGGCCCCAAAACGTGTCCGGTCCGTTACTTTGTACCAAACGGAGAGGTTGTGATAAATCCCTAGAAAAAAACTGGCCAAAAGAACAACGGGCACGATATCCATAGCCTCCCAGTAGGATTCATTATCTATAAACAAGGTTTTTAGCACATCTAAAAAGACTACCACGGAAAGCAGAATAACGCTCCCTAATATCACAAAGTAATTGGTAATCTGCGCATAGGCCTTTTGTGGATGTTCCGTGCCCGCGTGACTAAAGAAAAAGGGCTCTATGCCCAAACGGAAGGCCGTGGCGAACAACATCATAAACATGCCCAACTTATAACAGGCGGCATACTTGCCCGTTTCACTTGCCGCGATGTCTTCCGGCAATAGCCGCTCCAATAAAATCTTGTCAAACACCTCATTGATCGTAAAGGCAATACCCGCCACCAATATGGGCCAGGCATAGCCCAGCATCTTTCTCCATAGTACCTTATCAAAGGAATAGGTGCTTTTTAGATACATGGGCAACATGGCGGACAACGTAAGGCCACTAGCAATAAGGTTGGAAATAAAAATATAGGCTATTTCAAAATTAGGACGATATAGCCCGGCAATAAGACCATCCGGGTTTTGCTGAGCCATTTTGGGCAGGTACAGCAGAAAAAAAACGTTACATCCCAAATTTACAATGACATTGCCTATTTTGATCAGGGCGTAGCGCAAGGGCCTTTCATTGGCCCTGAGCCAGGCAAAGGGGATAATGACCAATGCATCCAATACCAAGATCCAAATGGCATATCTGATATATTGGGTTGCAATACCCGTAAAATTGGCTGTTCCAGATTGAAACATAAATGCCAACACTGCGAAGACTGCGGTAGAGGCCATAATGGAAATGAGGGAGGTGGCCACTACGGATTCCTTTTTTTCGGTCTTGTGGTAAAACCGAAAAAAGGCAGTTTCCATGCCATAGGCCAAGACCACATTAAAAATGGCGATCCAGGCAAAAATGATGCTTACCTTCCCATAACCGGCGGTAATCAAAACACTTGTATATAAGGGCAATAGAAGAAAATTAAGCATCCGGGGCAATACCGTAGCCAGACCGTAAATGGCCGTTTGCCTAAACAATTTTTTAAGTGGATTCAATGTGCCGAAGTTATTAGAAGGCTTTGAATAACTTTGATTTTTCCTACATTATTCCCAAATGGCTTCGGATTTCTTCGTTATTGAGAAATTTCAATGCTCATTAACAACGGTTAACTGCGCCTGAAAATTCCCTCTTGCCTTGAACTCCTTTCCCATTTGGGTTATTCAAAGCCTTCTATTCTTCAAAAGTAGACAATTCGTCCCTTGTGGCAAAAGGGCCATTTAAGGGGATTCGTTTAGGTTAGGTCGATTCGCTTTATGGCGGTCACCGCCAAAAGGAGGGCCATAAAAAGCAGAAATGCCGCCACCACATAAGGGGCTCCGGGGAAATAGATCGTCGCCTCTGGGCGGATAAAAAAATAGAATACCGGGGAGAACAGCAATTGTCCAAAAATGGCCGTAATGCTTACCAGACCTGTGATGGCCCCTTGTAAATTGCCCTGTTCCCTTTCCGAAACCTGATTGGAGATAATGCCTTGGACCGTGGGCCCTGCCACCCCACCAAGTGCATAGGGAATCAAAAAAGCATAGAGCATCCAGGGTTCACTGGCCGTTGAAAAGAGGAACATGCCCAACGTCCATAGCATAAACCCAAAAATGACCACTCTTCTTTTTCCCAGTTTTTTTACCGCAATTCCCACTAGGACTCCCTGGACAAGAGCTACCAGAAAGCCCACCACCATAAGGGAAATACCAATGGCCCTGGGGCTCCAATCATAGCGTTCTATCCCGTAATAGGACCATGTAGCGGGTAAGGCCTGCCCGGCAAGATTGGCCAAAAAGAAAGCAGCGATAAGCAATAGTACCCCTTTGTAATTCCGCAAACTGGCCAAGGATACCCCAGGTATCATTTTCAATACATTTACCTGTCTTCTGTTTTCCGGCTTCAGGGATTCCGGCACAAACATCCATCCAAAAAGGAAATTGGCAAAGGTGAGTCCGGCGGCGATATAGAACGGCAAGCGAATATCCAATTGTCCAAAGAAGCCACCGATTCCCGGACCAATGATAAAGCCCAGGCCAAAGGCAGCTCCGATAAGGCCAAAATTCTTGGCCTTATCCTCCTTGGTGCTTAAATCGGCAATATAAGCCGAAGCTACGGTAAAACTGGCCCCGGTGATCCCTGCCAAAAAACGACCCAAGAATAGCCATAGGATCGTTGGCGCCCAGGCATGGATAAGGTAATCTATACTAAGTCCCAACAAGGACAACAATAAAATAGGCCGGCGACCGTACTGATCGGATATCTCCCCTAAAACCGGGGAAAATAGAAATTGCATGCCCGCAAATGCCGTAGTAAGCCACATGCCATAGATAACGGCCCTATCCACACCTTCACCGGTCAGTTCCATTATCAGGTCTGGAATTATGGGAATGATAATCCCTATCCCTATAACATCTACCAATATGGTAATGAAAATAAAGAGAAGAGCGGTTTTTTTGGATTTCATAATGGGAGCAAAAATAGCATCAATACCCATTATCCCATAATGTTCAGGGTCATTTCATAAAATCAGGACTACCTTTTACCTACTATTTAGCACGGATTACGGGCATTTCTGATTCCAAAGACGCTTACTCCTATTTTCCTACCTCTATACTACGGGTTAAACTGTATGGACATACTGCCCGTAAATGTTTCCCCTCCATTATAATTGTCTTGTGCGGTTATGAGAAGATAATAATCCCCTGCAGCCAAATTTGACCCGGAGGTAATGGAATGCCCCCCGTTAACATAGTTGCCATTACTATCATTTAACCTTACCCGAATTCCGTTGGAAACGGAGAAATGGTAATCTGTAATTTCCTCTGTGGTAAAAGCGTATCTGATCGTGTCGTCCGGATCGCTGATATGAAAGGATAAATCCGTGGATTCAAAGTAGGGCAATTCTAATACTCCCAAATCTTGATCTGTCCTTGAAGAGTCATCAAAAGCCAAGCTCAAAGTGCCATTCTCATTATCATATCTCCTAAGGTTTAAACGATAGGATCCCCTTAGCAGTTCTTCCCCGTTAACCCTTCCATAACCCGATGCAACAAAGTTTCCATTGGAGTCGTAAAGATTAAGATATGTATTGTCCTTTGTGTAAAAAGCAAAACCGATAGGATCATCTATCTGAAAATTATAATTGATTTCTCCATCGGGCTCCTGGGAAAAATCGAAAGTGGTCTCCGTGACACTTTCGGTATCCAATACTCCAAAATCCTGATCCGAAGCATATGGGTCATTGAAGGAATATTCAAGACTACCTTGCTTTTGGCCATAATACCTAGCGGAAACATGGAGGTAATATACTCCCAAAGCCAATTCGCCACCCCTTAAAATGGAACCACTTGTGGAATTTACAAGGTTTCCATTACTATCTAAGAGCCTGTAGCTAAAATCTACATCGCTGGTAAATATATAGCCGGAGACCTGTTGTATTTCAAACGCATAGACGATTTCTTCATCCAATTCACTTTCCAAATCCACGGTTTCGGTTCCTTGGGCGGGTATTGCAATGGTGCCCCAGTCCACATCTGTTGCCGCTGCATCCTTAAATTCATAATCCAAGGTAATTGCACCTGCTTGCGTACTATAGGTAGAAGAAATTTCCAGGCGATATGACCCAATAGGGAGATTGCCGCCTTTCATTTCTTCCCCATTTGAAAGATAGTCCACACTGTTTCCATTGGCATCATAAAGGTTCATCCGAAGCTGTTGGCCCACCTGGAAAATATAGCCCGTAACTTCATCTGTCCGGAACAGGATATTGATTTTTTTGTCGAACTCGTTCTCCAAATCAAAACTTTCAGAACCTTCGGAGGGCATTGAAACTGCCCCAAGATCTATATCGGTCAAGGTGGGATCTATGAACGAATAGTTAAGTGTTCCTATACCCGTGCCGGAACGGGCCAACGAAATCTCCAGGCTATAAGATCCCACGGGCAAATCAAAACCTGAGAGGTAGGTAGTATAGGATTGATACCCTATATTGTTTCCGTTACTGTCCGTTAACCTGTAGTTCAACTCCAATTCGCTGGAGAACCGATAGCCTATGGGCTCTTGGGTTTCAAAAGTATACACAATTTTTCCATCCAGGTCCAAGCCTAGATCAAACTCCTGTGTACCCTCGGAAGGCAAGGAAACTATCCCTAGATCCACATCCGTCTCGCTGGGATTACCAAAGCGATAGTTTAACGTTCCCTCTATACTTCCTTGATAGAAAACCCTTAGTGCATAACGTCCTGCGGATATTTCTTCCTGGCCCCTTAAAATACCTCTGTATCCATATGCTATTTCCGAGCCCTCCTCATCCAGCAATGTCATAGATGCCCCTATATCATTGGAAAATGAATAGCCCGTGGCCTCCTCTACCTCAAAATAGTAAACAATTTTACCGTCCATTTCGTTGTTAAAAAGCAAATCCGAAGAACCTGTGGACGGAACTTCGATCGATCCAAGTTCCACATCACTGGCCTTGGGATCTCCCATTATAAGGGATATGGTGCCAAAGTCTTCATCCGCATCGCGGTAGCTATCTTCAATGGTCAAGGTATACATGCCCGGTAGAAGTTCTTTGCCCATTAACCACTCAAAGCCTTCGGCGACAATGGTGTCCGTCGAATCGGCCAGAATCATTCTTTCATTAAAATTATTTATAGAAATACTATAATCCACAGTATCCGCAATGCTGAAGGTATACGCTACGGCAAAGTCTGCCTCATCGGCTCCAATGGTGTACTCGTATTGCTCGCTAAAGGGCATTTCCAATTCGCCCAGATCAACGTCGGTCGCCTTAAAGTCAAAAGTCTGGGTAATCTCCGTCTCCTGATCCGATCCGTCCGAGGCTACAATCCTAATGGTGATTAGGTCATCAAGAATATCGGAAACATCCTCATTGTATTCCACATACCCAAAGTCTTCTGAAGCACTTATGCTAATCTCCGTACCAATCTGGATATCGTTAAGGTACACATCGTAGGTAATATTATCCCCGTCTGCATCTGTGGAGGGATACCAATTTACCTGAACATAGTTTGTATTCCACAGGTCAAAATATACATTGGCAATGGAAAAACTCCCCGGCGGCCGGTTGACATTTACAGATTGGGTAATCTCCTGTGAGGATACGCCTCCTTCTCCATCATAGGCCTTTACCTCAATAGAAAGGGAAAGTGCATAACCTGATTTTGCAATGAAATCCTTAATGCCGTTTTTCCCTTTTTTACCCGTGGTATCGGGTAAGAATTCCGATACATCAATTTCAAGGCTATTCGTCTTTACGTCCTTGGCCATCACCTTATCGTTAACGATGACCTCATAACTCAAATTATCCTTGTTCTTGTCCGTAGCCGGGGACCAACTAATGCGCACATCGGTACCGGAAATTATGGCCGCCTTAATATTGGACACTGCCGATGGGGGTTCATTTACTGTAGGTTCATCTTCGTCTTTGCTGCATGAATACAAAGTCAAAACGGTCAAAGCCATTCCCAGAATGGCTTTGGGAGAACTAATCATTTTCATATTGCTTAGGTATTAGGGAAGGATAAAAGTACTCTATTTGTGTTAATTTATGTTAATAAATCTACAAGAATACAATTTCATGGACGAAATGTACTTCATCCTTTGACGGTAGTCACGTTTGGAAAACTAGCCCACCCGCTGTGTCCTTGTCGGGATACAAGGGCCTTAAAACATCCGTTGGGGCATGCGACAATTTTCCGAAACGGGATATTTGACTTTCCTTAATCTCCCTCAAAAAAGCGGGACAGCTTATCCGAAGTAGGGAAACTCCTTCCCCTATGGCCGAGGGGCCAGAAGGATATTTTCATTTGAGAGAATGGCCTCAGGTAGCACTCATTAAATTCAACACAAAATAGAGTTTAGTGATTTTGAACCCTACTCCCGCGAAAGTCTAAAAAAATAAAGGTTCTGAGTCCGGGCTTTGGCAAAAGTAGAATCTTTTCCTTAGCTCTTGAGCACCATAATTCTAGGAAAATTTGGTTCCAGAGTATTTCTCCCTAACTACTCAGAGCCTCCGCGCCACCAACAATCTCCAAGATCTCATTGGTAATAGCGGCCTGCCTGGCCTTGTTATAGGTAAGTTTTAACTGATCCCTAAGCTCTGTGGCATTGTCGGTTGCCTTGTGCATGGCGGTCATACGGGCACCGTGCTCGCTGGCAAAGGAATCCCGGACGGCCTTAAAAAGTTGGGTTTTCAAGGACTTAGGAATCAATTGCTCCACAATCTCCACCTTGGAAGGCTCAAAGACATAATCCGTAGCGGATGCCGCATTATCCCCGGACGCAGGAACTATGGGCAAAAACTGCTCGGTCATCACAATCTGTGTGGCCGCATTTTTAAATTTGTTGTAGACCAGTTCTATCTTATCATAGGTGCCCTTGGTAAAGTGCCCCATTAGCTCTTGGGCAATCTCGGAAACGGACTCAAAGGTGAGTGTGTCGTACACTTCGCTATGGTTGGCAACTACGGTAAACTTTTTCCCAAGAATATCATTGCCCTTTTTTCCTATGGCCATAAAATGAACCTGTTTCCCGCCATAAGTGCCCTGCAAAAGGGACGTGCTTTGCTTTATGATATTGGAGTTAAAGGCACCGCAAAGACCACGGTTGGAGGTAATGGCCACCACCAATACCTTGTTCACCGGTCTTTGATCGGCATACTTACCGCCCACATCCCCGTCCAGATTGGCACTGAGCCCCTGCAAAAGTTCCGTAAGCTTGTTGGCATAGGGCCTCATTTGGGTAATGGCATCCTGTGCCTTTTTTAGTTTGGCGGCGGACACCATTTTCATGGCACTGGTAATCTGCATGGTAGAAGATACCGTTGCTATTCTGTTCCGTATTTCCTTTAGGTTGGCCATGTACTACGTTTAATGATGAATTCAGAATGATGAATTAGGAATATCCTGTTCATCAGGAGTTCTTGATGATAGTCACCAATAACTTTATTAACTCTTCGCAACGTTCCTTTAATTGGTTAGGTATTTCCATAGTGGTCTCTTCTATGACATCTAACCAATATGACGTCTCGTCGGCTTCTTTTAGAGCTATTCCCAATTTGTTCTTAAAATCTTTGGTGCTAACTCCTCTTTGTGATTCCCTTGAGTTTGCCCCAATACTGGTTCCGCACCTTATAAGCTGACCGGCAATTTCAAATTCTTTCCTTTGCCTAAGCACCCTGGAAAATCGAACAATATCATATCCAAAATAAAAACTCTTGTCCACAATGGCATTGCCTCTTTCTCTGTACGCCATAATTCTGAATTCTTAATTCATAATTAGGCTGAATACTTGGAAGCCAAATCCTTCGCTACCGCCGTCAACGTATCGATAACCTCATCGGTGAGTTTACCTGATTTTAGGGTATCCAATACATCGCGATGCTTGGCATTAAGGAATTCCAGATAATCGCTTTCAAACTCCTTTACCTTGTTCACGGGAACGTTGCGCAGCAGGTTCTTTGAACCCACATAGATAATTGCTACCTGATCCTCTACCGTAAAGGGATCGTTCTGTGCCTGTTTCAGGATTTCCACATTTCTACGTCCTTTTCCGATAACGTTCAAGGTCGCCGCGTCCAAATCCGATCCAAACTTGGCAAAGGCTTCCAATTCACGAAACTGGGCCTGGTCCAGTTTTAAGGTTCCAGCCACTTTCTTCATGGATTTTATCTGAGCGGAGCCTCCTACACGGGACACGGAGATCCCGACATTGATCGCGGGCCGTACCCCCTGGTTAAAGAGATCTTGCTCCAAAAAAATCTGACCGTCCGTAATGGAAATCACGTTCGTAGGGATATAGGCCGATACATCTCCCGCCTGGGTCTCAATAATCGGTAATGCCGTTAGGGATCCGCCTCCTTTTACCAAGGGTTTTAAGGCTTCGGGCAAATCGTTCATATTCTGGGCGATGGCGTCGTCATTTATAACCTTGGCCGCACGTTCCAATAGTCTGGAGTGCAAATAGAAAACGTCCCCTGGATAGGCCTCACGCCCCGGGGGTCTTCTTAACAACAGGGAAACCTCCCGGTAGGCAACGGCCTGCTTGGACAGATCGTCATAAATGATCAAGGCAGGACGACCAGAATCCCTGAAATACTCCCCAATGGCGGCACCGGCAAAGGGTGCGTATACCTGCATGGGTGCCGGATCGGAGGCATTGGCCGCTACGATGGTCGTATAGGCCAAGGCACCCTTATCCTCCAAGGTCTTGGCAATAGCCGCCACAGTGGATGCCTTCTGTCCTATGGCCACGTAAATACAATATACCGGCTCTCCGGCATCATAAAATTCTTTCTGGTTGATAATGGTATCGATACAGACGGTGGTCTTCCCGGTCTGCCTGTCCCCGATAACCAATTCCCGTTGTCCACGGCCTATAGGAATCATGGCATCAATGGCCTTTACCCCGGTCTGTAGCGGTTCGTTTACAGGTTGACGGAAAATAACCCCGGGCGCCTTGCGTTCCAAAGGCATTTCATACAATTCCCCGGCAAGGGGGCCTTTGCCATCTATAGGATTCCCCAGGGTATCCACAACACGCCCAACGATACCTTCCCCAACATTGATCGAGGCAATACGCTGGGTCCGCTTTACAGTGGCCCCTTCCTTGATTTCCTTTGAAGGGCCTAGCAATACTACGCCCACATTATCCTCTTCCAAGTTCAATACGATGCCTTCAAGGCCGCCATCGAACGCTACCAATTCTCCATATTGGGCATTGGAAAGACCATATACCCGAGCAATACCGTCCCCTACCTGAAGTACGGTACCTACTTCGTCCAAGGTAGCCGTGGCCTCGAATCCTGATAATTGCTTCTTTAATATTGCCGATACCTCAGCGGCTTTTACTCCTGCCATTTTTATTTAGACTTAAGATATAAGACGTTAGACATTAGATGTCCAAGCCTTGTTATTTATAGACTATTTGTGAATTCCCGTTTTATGTTGCTCAATTTGTTGGCGATACTGGCATCATATTGCAAATCGCCCATACGAAGGATAAATCCCCCAATAATGCTCCCATCAATACGGTTTTCCAAGGTAACCGTATTCCCTGTAAGCATGGAGACCTGTTGCAACACCTTCTTTTCCAAAGCCTTGGTCAAGGGAACCGCCGTAGTGACCACGGCCACATCCTCACCCTTTAACCGTTCATTTAGAATGATGTATTTAAGTGCCACTTCATTTAATAGGTCTATACGCTTATTAGTGACCAACAGGTCCAACAATCCTTCGGTTATGGTATGGGCACCGCTAAAAATGCTCAATAGCGCCTCCTTTTTGGCCGCTCCCTTTATCACAGGGCTACTTAATAGTTCCCTTAGTGCTTGGTTATCGGAAACCGTCTGTACAACGGAACGCATATCTTTTTCCAAGACTGTGGTTGCTTTTTGCTCCATTGCCAGATCCAAGACTGCCTTGGCATACCGTATGGCCACTCTGGAATCGCTCATTTGTTTTGGTTATGGTTATTCAGTTATTGGGCTATTAGGTGGCTAAACATAATAACTTAGTTACTCAATAACATGGTAACTTCTAATTCAATTTAATATCGCCCAACATCTCGTCCACCATTTTCAATTGCTTGTCCTTGTTGGAGAGCTGTTCCTTGATTATTTTTTCCGCGATTTCCACGGATAATTCCGCTACTTGGTTTTTGATGTCCGCAACGGCTGCCTTTTTCTCACTTTCTATAGTGGCCTGGGCCTGTTCAATAAGCTTATCGCCCTCTATTTTGGCTTGCTCTTTTGCTTCGGAAACAATGCTATCCTTTATTTCCCTGGCTTCTTTTAGCATGCCGTCCCTTTCCATTCGTGCTTCCTTTAAAATTCGTTCATTGTCCGCTTGAAGGTTTTGCATTTCCTTTTTTGCTTCTTCGGCAGCGGCAAGGGCATTCTTAATAGAAGCTTCCCTTTCATTTACCGCGTTCAAAATTGGTTTCCATGCATATTTGCGCAATAGCCAAACCAAAATAATGAAGGTGAGGGTAGACCAAAATATAAGTCCTATTCCCGGTGTTACTAAATCCATACTTTTTACTTTTTAAAATATCGACCCTAAGGGCAACCCCCAAAGGGTCGATAAAAAAATTTGCAACTATGCCCCGGTGTTAACGGCGATCAATCCAACAACCACAGCAAAAAGTGCGGCACCTTCTACAAGTGCAGCAGCAATAATCATGTTGGTCTGAATCTTTGAAGTTGCTTCTGGTTGTCTAGCGATAGCTTCCATGGCTCGTCCTCCGATCAATCCGATTCCGATACCAGCTCCTATCACCGCCAATCCTGCTCCAATAGCTCCCATTTTACACAATTTAAATTAAACAAATAAAGTCTTTAATGCCCGTGTTCGTGTTCCTGTACTGCCAGCCCAATGAACAGTGCTGACAACAAAGTAAATATGTAGGCTTGAAGCAGGGCTACAAGCAATTCAATACAACTCATGAACAAAACAAAGGGAACCGAGGCTATGGACGCCCATTCAGTCTTAAAAATGAATATTAGCGATACAAGGCTTAAAATGATGATATGCCCCGCGGTTATGTTTGCGAACAAACGTATCATTAAGGCGAAAGGCTTTGTGAAAATCCCCAAAAATTCAACAACGGCCAATAAAGGTTTTACGGCAACCGGCACACCGGGCATCCAGAAAATGTGCTTCCAGTAGTCCTTGTTTCCATAGACATTGGTAAGAATAAAGGTGAAGATCGCCAGAACCATGGTCACGGCTATGTTCCCGGTCACATTGGCTCCTCCGCCCGGTGGTATGGGCAATAGCCCAAAAAGATTATTTATCCAAATAAAAAAGAAGACCGTTAACAAGTAGGGAAGGAACTTCTTGTAATGCTTTTCACCGATATTGCTTCGTGCAATGTCGTCACGGACAAAAACTATCAAGGGTTCCATAAATGAGGCAATGCCACTAGGCACAGGGGATTTTTTATAACTCCTGGCAACGGCAATAAAGACAATGAGCAACAAAATCACCGAAATAAACATGGAAGCCACATTCTTGGTAATGGAAAAATCCAAGGGTTTGTCATTTAACGGATGTCCTTCATTATCCATTTTCAATGTTCCGGAGGCATCGGTCTTATATATGGCCTCATGATGGATTTTATAGTATTCACCACCTTTTTCCACCACTTTATGTCCATGCTCGAATTCCGAGGACATGAAGATTTTTAGTCCGTTATCCCATAGAATTATGGGAAGGGGTATACTATAGCTGTGCCCATTATAATCCGCCAAATGCCATTCATGAGAGTCCAAAACATGTTCCATGGCCAATTCAGCAGGATTGAAATCGCCTTCACCGGATGCAGGATCACTAGCCATGGCGAATAAGGGAAGGAGCATGCAAAAAAACTGAACAATTAACCTAATAGGTTCTTTTGTTATCATCAACGTTATTTTGGTG
>JBCBSN010000005.1:0-41100 GCA_039819225.1 Bacteroidota bacterium
ACAGCAGACCAGGCTGGGGGTTGAACCCAAGACGGAGTTGTGGAAGCTGAACACCGTAACCACTAGACCATGCTCATTTAAATGTACAGACAAAACTTGAACAATTTTTCTTATATTTCACATTTTCAAATCTTCAAAATGGCACATTTTCATATTGATACATTTTCAAAACAGTCTCTTAGTTGTACTTTTGTGCATGCTTTCAATTGTAATTATTGGTACCGGTAATTTGGCGGAGCATCTTTTGGATGCGTTCCTTCCCAAAGAGGCCTTAAAAGTTGTTCAGGTGGTGGGCCGCTCCCAAGTTTCCCTGGCGCCCTTTAAAAGGAAAGTTCCCACAACGACCGATTTTTTAAATATTGCCGATGCCGATCTCTACCTTCTTGCCGTATCCGATGACGCCATCCGGGATGTTTCAGAAAGACTATCACATAAAGATGGCTTGGCGACTCATATTTCAGGAAGTGTTCCATTGCAAGAAATACAACACAAACGCAGGGGCGTTTTTTATCCGGTCCAGTCCTTTACCAAGGGAAAACCCATAGATTTTAAAGAGGTTCCCATCTGCCTGGAAGCGGAAAGCAAAACAGATCTGGAGCTGTTACGACTACTGGCCGGATCGGTTTCGGAAACCATCCATGAAATGCATTCGGAGCAACGGCAGTATTTGCATCTGGCCGCAGTATTTGCCAACAACTTTACCAATCACCTCTATCATCTTGCCCGTGAAATATGTGATGGTCGGAATATCCCATTTGACGTGTTAAGGCCTCTAATCGGCGAAACGGCCCGGAAAATCCAGTCCATGTCCCCTTATGACGCCCAGACAGGGCCGGCTAGGCGCCAGGATAGGGGCACCCTGGAAAAACATGGGTCGCTATTGGAAGAACAAAACCATAAAACGATGTATAAAAGACTGAGCGAATCTATCCAAAAAACCTATGCAAAAGAATTATAAGGAAATATTGAGCGAAATTACCACTTTCGTTTTTGACGTGGACGGGGTATTTACGGATGGTTCCCTTTTAGTGACCACTGCCGGAGAAATGCTACGAAAAATGAGCGTCCGAGACGGGTATGCCCTAAAAAAGGCTATCAACACCGGTTACAATGTCTGTATCATAACCGGGGGCTCCAATGCAGGCGTTCGCGAGCGGTTAAGAGGGTTGGGGGTTACGGACATCTACATGGGAGCCCATTTTAAGAACGAACCCCTGGAAGAATACCTGTCCCTCTATAATATAGCCTTGGAAAATGTATTATATATGGGGGATGATCTTCCGGATATACCGCCCATGCAGCAGGTAGCCTTACCTACCTGCCCGCAAAACGCCGCGCCTGAAGTAAAGGCCATCTCCAAATATGTTTCCCATAAGAATGGTGGGGAGGGCTGCGTCCGGGATGTCATAGAGCAGGTGCTTAAGGTGAAAGGGCAATGGTACCATGAATTGGAGGAACCCAGCGCATAGGATTTTATGCTACAAGAACGCTTAAAAGGGTATCGATTGATTTTGGCCTCCGGATCTCCAAGAAGGCAGCAGCTCTTCAAGGAATTGGGACTTGACTTTGAAATCAGGCTGAAACCGATACCGGAAGAATATCCCGATACTTTGAAGGGTGCTCAAATCCCTGAATTTTTGGCCCGGTTAAAAGCCGACGAACTTAAGGACACCCTAAAGGAGAAGGAAATTTTGATCACGTCGGACACCGTGGTGTGGCACCATGGGGAATCATTGGCCAAACCTGTGGGCCGGGAACAGGCCATTACCATGCTTAAAACCCTTTCGGGGGACTGGCATGAAGTCATTACTGCCGTTTGCTTTACCCAAAAAAGGGTACAACGCTCGGTATCGGAAACTACCCTGGTAAAGTTTAGAAAGCTGGAGCTTAGGGAAATTGAATTTTATGTAGATTACGGCCATCCTTTTGACAAAGCGGGCGGCTACGGCATCCAGGAATGGATCGGATTAACGGGAATATCTGAAATACGGGGATCTTATGCAAATGTTGTGGGGCTTCCCACCCATTTGGTCTATAAAACGTTAATGGACATGGTGGGTTAACGCTTTTTCGATATTTTTGAAAAAACCAACGTGATGAAAAAATGGATCAAGTTTGAGGTGGCTATCGTGTTCTTCGCATGTGTTATGGTGGCCATGGAATCATGCAAAGAAAATAATCCCGTAGCGGACAAGGAGGTTGCCTTGAATACGGATATTGAGAATGCCCCCATAAAAACACCAAAGAAAAATCTCTCCCAAGAGTTCAAGGCGTACTGGTACGCTGGACAGGCGGAGATTACATCGTATTCCCTTACCCAACCACGGTATGGGCAGATACGGGAAGGAAACGCTGTTTTGATCTTTGTTACGGAACCCTTCTCAGCCGAAAAACAGGTCAAGGCAGACAATCATCACTCCTCCAACATTCCTGTGCTAAAACTAAATTCCACCAAGAATTACCTCACCGGGATATACCCCTACTCCATTATGACCAGCTCCTTTTATCCGGTCCATGATAATTCACATGCCGTAAAATTGGCTTTTTCCGCCCAGGAATGGTGTGGGCAGGTCTATGCGCAATTGAACAATCGCGAGCGATTGGAGTTTATGTCACATTCCTATTTTGAATCGGAGGCCGATCAACTTTTGGAGGTAGACCAGGCCATCCTGGAAAACGAACTTTGGAACAAGATCAGGATCGACCCCAAAAGCTTGCCCACCGGGGAATTTGAGGTTATCCCTTCCCTTGAGTTCATTCGTTTGTCCCACAAGGAATTCAAAACGTATAGGGCGAATGGCTCACTTACCGAGAACGATGGACTTAGTAGCTATACCCTTAGCTATCCAGAACTAAAGAGATCCCTAAAAATCAATTTCACCTCGAGCTTTCCCTATTCCATCGAGGGTTGGTCGGAGACTTTTGTCAGCGGATTTGGTGCCAATGCCAAAGAAATGACCTCCGAGGCCAAAAAATTAAAATCCATAAAATCCCCCTACTGGCAAAGGAACAGTAATGAATATTTATCCTTGCGGGATAGCCTAGGACTATAGCCCTTTTATGGAAAACCTTGTCTTTGATTACAAAACACAGGTGCTGGCATCGGTTATTACCGTTAGCTTGCTTTTAATTTTACGGTATGTTATAGAAAAGACAATTCGGAAGATAGGAAAGATCGGGGATTTTAACCGGGCACGTACCGTCTTGATCATTAAATACATATCCATAGGGCTATTTGTTCTAGGAGTTGTGGCCCTTACCCTGATCTGGGGAGTGAACATCAAGGATCTGGGGCTTATATTTTCTTCCATCTTTGCTGTAATTGGGGTAACCCTGTTTGCGCAATGGTCCATTATTAGCAACGTTACGGCCGGGATTATCCTCTTTTTCTCCTTTCCATACAAAATTGGGGACCGCATTAAAATAATGGATAAGGACATCAGTGATACCGAAAACGAATATGAAGTTTTTTTGATAGAGGATATTAAGGCGTATCATATTTACCTGAGAAAATCCATTGGGGAATTGTTGACCTATCCCAACAATCTTATGCTGCAAAAAGCGGTTTCCCTTATGGATCAAAGTAAGGGGACAGATCAAGATGGCCAGACTATTTGATTGTTAAAGAAGTGGTAAATGTACCCCCGTGGCCTGCTAATCTTTCTATATTTGGTTACCAACAAAACTGAACGTATGCGTTACCTCTTGGTCTTTTTTGCCGCTTTTTTATGCGCAGTTCCAAAAGGCCAGTGCCAAACCTTCAAAAAACAATCCTCTTCAGAAGTCTTCCAATCGCTTCAAAAGCTCAACTTTTTAGGTTCTGCCCTCTACCTAGCGGCACATCCGGACGATGAGAATACCAGAATGATCGCCTATCTGGCCAATGATGTAAAGGCCAGAACCGCATATTTGTCCCTAACACGCGGTGACGGGGGACAAAATTTGATTGGCCCCGAACTTCGAGAACTTTTGGGGGTGCTCCGTACCCAGGAATTATTGGGAGCAAGACGTTTGGACGGTGGCGAACAGTTTTTTTCCCGAGCCAACGATTTTGGGTATTCCAAACATCCTAAGGAAACCCTGGACATATGGGACAAAGACCTGGTGTTGGGCGATGTGGTCCGGATAATCCGAAAGTTTAGGCCCGATATTATCATCAATCGCTTTGACCATCGTTCCCCGGGAAGTACCCATGGACACCATACCGCGTCGGCCATGCTGGGTGTAGAAGCCTTTGACTTGGCCGCGGATCCCCAGTCCTACCCCGAACAATTAAGCGAAACGTCTACTTGGCGGCCGAGACGGATTTTCTTTAATACCTCTTGGTGGTTTTATGGCAGCCAAGAGAACTTTGAAAAGGCCGATAAGACCAAAATGCTTTCTGTTGATGTAGGTGGGTACTATCCCCTCTCCGGCCTATCCAACAATGAAATTGCCGCCAAATCGCGAAGCCAGCACCTTTCCCAGGGATTCGGCACACTGTCCATGCGGGGATCCTCCATAGACTATCTAGAACTCATCCGCGGAGACCTCCCGAAGGACAGGGAAAACCTTTTTGATGGAATAGATACAGGTTGGTCCCGCGTTGAGGGAGGAAAGGCCATAGGGGATATTTTATACGATCTAGAGGAGCACTTCAATTTTCAAAATCCATCGGAGCATCTGAGCCAACTTTTGGAGGCGTATGGATTGATACAGGGAATAAAGGATACCTATTGGCGGGATATCAAATCCAAGGAGATCAAGGACTTGATTTTGGCCATCACCGGATTATACCTGGAAGCATCGGCTGGCGATGGCTCCGCAAATCCCGGTCAAACGGTAGCCATAAACCTAGAGGCCATTAACAGGAGTAATGCGGACATTACGTTAAAATCGATTACATTGGGATCCAAATTGTTAGACAATAAGGATATCCCTTTACAAGAAAATGTACGTGTACAGCTAAAAAGAAAGTTGGCCATTCCTCTGGATACCGATTTTACCAGCCCGTATTGGCTTAGGGAAAACGGAACCCTGGGGATGTACAGGGTTGGGAATCCCAAAATGATAGGATTGCCGGAAACACCACAATCCTTTTATGCCAAATTCACCTTGGAAATAGCGGGCAGGGCCATAGACTACGTTAAGCCCCTGGTATACCGGTATTCCAGACCCGACAAGGGAGAGCTGTACGCTCCTTTTGAAATCTTGCCAAAAGCTACGGTAAGCCTGGGGGATAAGGTATTTATTTTTTCAAATTCAGAACCCAAGAAGATATCCGTCCGCGTGAGGGCCCATGCGGACAGCATCCAAGGAACCGTACAACTCCGTTTCCCCCGGGGATGGAAGGTTTTGCAAGAAAACAAAGCATTCCGCATTGCGAAAAAGGGCGATGAACAAACTTTGGATTTCACTCTGGTCCCACCCCCCTATCCTGATGAAAACTATATTCTGCCTTTGGTGAAAATTAAGGGTCATGAGCACACCAAGGAACTCGTTCGGATCGCATATGACCATATCCCTACACAAGCTGTATTGCTGCCCTCGGAGTCCAAGGTGGTGCGATTGGATATTCAAAAAATTGGGGAAAATATCGGGTATATCAAAGGGGCAGGGGATAAAGTCCCTGAAAGCCTTGAACAGATCGGGTACGATGTACAGACCATAGCCCCCGAAAAGATAAGCCCTACGGAGTTGCGCAAGTTCGATGCCGTGGTCATTGGGATAAGGGCCTATAACGTTGTCCCACAATTAAAGTTTAAGCAGCGACATCTTCTGAACTACGTTAAGGAAGGGGGCAACCTTATCGTCCAATACAATACGGCAGGCAGATGGAATTCCCAATTTACCGAAATAGCCCCGTACCCTATTACCTTGTCCCGAGATCGGGTTACCGACGAAAACTCCGAGGTAGAAATTTTGGCCAAGACCCATCCGTTGGTAAACTTTCCCAATCCTATCGGGGAAAAGGATTTTGAGGGTTGGGTGCAGGAACGCGGGCTCTATTTCCCTAGTGCATGGTCTCCGGAATTTACTCCAATTTTGTCCATGAAAGACCAAGGGGAGTCTTCTAAAAAAGGAAGTCTTATCGTAGCGCCTTACGGAAAGGGAAATTATATCTATACGGGACTAAGTTTTTTTAGGGAGCTGCCAGCCGGAGTTCCAGGAGCCTATAAGCTTTTTTCCAACATGCTATCCTTGGGAAAGGAAAAGATCAAATATAAAACACAGGTAAAGGGATAAGGAATGTGGGAAAAACTGGTCTGGAAAAAAGAATATAGCTTGGTCTTGATACTCAACATTATCTATGTGCTGCTTTTTTACTACCTAATGTCATCTTTCACTTAAATGGAAGCACTGGATTGGTTCATATTGTCCGGAACCCTGCTTTTTATTGTTTTCTATGGGGTCTGGAAGACCAGGGGAAGTAAAAATGTCCATGATTATATTCGTGGCGGGAGCGATGCCAAATGGTGGACCATAGGCCTTTCAGTAATGGCCACTCAGGCAAGTGCCATCACTTTTTTATCCACGCCTGGACAAGCATTCCACGATGGAATGGGCTTTGTGCAGTTTTACTTCGGCCTGCCCTTGGCCTTGATCATCATCTGTTTGGTGTTTGTCCCCATTTACCATAGGTTAAAGGTATATACCGCCTATGAGTTTTTGGAAAATCGTTTTGACCTTAAGACCCGATCCTTGGCGGCACTTCTCTTTTTGATCCAAAGGGGACTAGCTGCCGGGATTACCATTTTTGCCCCTTCGATTATTTTATCGGCCGTTTTGGGATGGGATTTGCGAACCCTAAATATCATCATAGGTATTTTGGTCATCATCTATACCGTTACCGGCGGTACCAAGGCGGTAAGCGTAACCCAGAAGCAGCAGATGTTCGTAATCATGCTGGGCATGTTCATCACCTTTTTCTTTATTCTAAGCTACCTCCCAGCCGATATCTCTTTTAACAAAGCCATGAAAATTGCCGGTGCAAGCGACAAACTTGAAATACTGGACTTCAGTTTTGACGCCAGGAATAGGTATACCTTTTGGAGTGGAATCACGGGAGGCCTTTTTTTGTTCCTAGCCTATTTTGGGACGGACCAGAGCCAGGTACAGCGCTATCTCTCTGGAAAATCCCTTCGTGAGAGTCAGCTGGGGCTTGTTTTCAATGGGATATTTAAGATTCCGATGCAATTTTTTATTCTTCTGGTGGGGCTTATGGTTTTTGTGTTTTACCAGTACAATCCCTCGCCGTTAAATTTTAATCCATCGGCAACACGGGTGGTCATGGAATCCGATTATGCAGACGATTATGCGCTGCTTCAAAAGGCCCAGGAAACCTTGGAGGGAGAAAAAAGAATCGCTCAGAACAAGTTTTCTGCCGCACTGGAACTTAAGGAGTATACCGCCATTGAGGAGGCGGAACGCCAGATCAGGAATATCAATAAGAAGGATAGTACAAATAGGGCCGTGGCCAAGGCATTGATTCAAAAGGCCGATGCCGATACGGAAACCAATGACAAGGACTATGTGTTCATTCATTTTATATTGAACAATCTGCCCAGCGGTCTTATTGGGCTTTTGTTAGCGGTAATTTTATCCGCGGCCATGTCTTCCACGGCCTCCGAGCTCAATGCCCTGGGAACCATTACCGCACTGGATCTTTATAAACGCAATGTAAAAAATGAATTTAACGAGGAACATTATGTGAAGATGTCCAGACTCTTTACATTGCTCTGGGGTATTATTGCCATCTTCATTGCCAGTATCGCCAGTCTTTTTGACAACCTTATCCAATTGGTGAACATTATAGGCTCCATCTTCTACGGGAATGTGCTTGGAATTTTCTTATTGGCTTTTTTCCTAAGATTCGTCAAAGGGAATGCCGTTTTTTTCGCGGCCGTATTGACACAGTTGATCATTTTTGTACTGTATTACTACCTGATACATATATATGAACCCGGTGAGGAAAGATTGGGATATCTATGGCTCAACTTTATCGGCTCCGCTTTAGTTATCGCTCTGGCCCTGTTTTTCGAGGTATTTGATAGGATGCTGAAAAGACCCGAGGTTTCATAAATGTAAAAATAGTTTGCCAGAATTTGTCCTGAGTTTCGTTTTATTCCGGCAATGTACACATTGAGTGAGATTCCTGCCTATCTTTATTACAAGTTATACTATTGGTCGTCCCCATATTTTGCCGAACTTTTGTACCAAAAGAAAATCATGCGTAACCTTAAACTCTTTTCACTTGTTATTTTTGGAAGTTTATTCTTCTCATGCACCCAAAAACCCAAAAAAGAAAAACCATCCGAAAGACCCAATATTCTTTTCTGTATTGCGGATGACGCTTCCTTTCCTCATATGGGTGCCTATGGAACGCAATGGGTAAAAACCCCAGGGTTTGATCGTGTGGCCGGGGAAGGTCTGCTTTTTACACGGGCCTACACCCCAAATGCCAAGTGTGCACCCTCCCGCTCGGCCATTTTGACCGGGCGCAATTCCTGGCAATTGGAAGAAGCTGCCAACCACTGGAACAACTTTCCGAAAAAATTCCCAACCTATGTAGAGGTGTTGGGCAAAAACGGATATGCCACCGGATATACGGGCAAGGGTTGGGGACCTGGTATACCCGGAGAGCATAACGGTCGCCCGCGCCAACTTACCGGAAAGGCATACAAAAGTATTATGGAAGAGCCCCCTACAAGTAAAATCTCCGGCATTGATTATAGCGCTAACTTTAAAACTTTCTTGGACAGCGCCTCTACCCGTCCATGGGCTTTTTGGTATGGCGGCTACGAACCCCATCGCGCCTATGCTTATGGAACTGGTGTACAAGTGGGCAATAAGGCCCTAACAGATATTGATCAGGTTCCTTCGTTTTGGCCGGATAACGAAATAGTTCGCAACGATATTTTGGATTACGCCTTGGAAATAGAGCATTTTGACCGGCATCTGATGGCAATGATACAGCTTTTGGAGGATAGCGGGCAGCTGGACAATACCTTGATCGTGGTAACCTCGGATAATGGCATGCCTTTCCCACGTGTTAAGGGGCAGGAGTACGAACTCTCCAACCATATGCCCTTGGCCCTAATGTGGCCCAAAGGTATAGAACAACCCGGAAGGATTATCGAGGACTACGTGAGCTTCATCGATTTGGCCCCTACTTTTTTGGAAGTTGCCGGTTTGGAATGGTCCAAAACCAAAATGGAGCCCGGCCCGGGGAATAGTTTGATGTCCTTTTTTAAGGAAGAAAGCCAAACCCAAAATCCCCAACGGGACTTTGTAGTCATCGGAAAGGAAAGGCATGACATTGGAAGACCGAACGATGCGGGATACCCCATTCGCGGAATTTTTAAGAACGATTACCTATACATAAAAAATTTTGAACCCTCTCGATGGCCCGCGGGCAACCCCGAAACAGGATACCTTAACACGGACGGATCACCCACAAAAACCCAGATTTTGGAAATGCGCAGAAATGGTGAAAACAAGGAGTACTGGAAGGCCAATTTCGGTAAGCGACCTTTGGAGGAACTTTACCATGTATTAGAAGATCCTATGTGCATGGAAAATTTGATTCATTTCCCGGAAATGGATTCCATTAAAACCGAACTTTCAACCTTGTTGGCCAAAACCCTTAAGGAACAGAACGATCCTAGGATTTTGGGTAAGGGAGCCATTTTTGAAGCTTACCCCTATATGGGTAAGGAGTCTCATTTTTACGAAAGGTTTCAAAAAGGTGAAAAGATACAAACCGGTTGGGTTAACGATACCGATTTTGAAACGGGAAAAATGGAGTAATCCCCGAGAAATGTAAGCAGAAATAGAAACAGAGGAGTCTATCCTGGGATGTATCAGGGGTTATGCCAAAAATGGTAAATCGGTTATCCACACCTTACGTCTATAGGTAACCGTCGACTTGAATAACACGAAAAATTATGTTAAATTAAGTTAAAATCTTTTATCTTTATGCAAATGAAACGAAGCTTCATTTGCATAAAGAATGGACACAAGAAAGTATACAATTAAGGATATCGCCGAATTTGCAGGGGTTTCCAAGGGAACCGTTGACCGCGTACTACATAAAAGAGGAAGGGTTTCTCAGGATGCCTTTCAAAAGGTGGACAGCGTACTGAAGCGCATAGATTACAGACCTAATCCCATAGCAAGAAATCTCAAAAACAACAAAACCTATAAAATAGGTGTTGTACTGCCCGATCATGAAATAGATCCCTATTGGCTTCCAGCTCTTGAAGGTGCCAGGGAGGCCGCAAAAGAATTTGGCCGTTTTGGGGTTGTAGTCGAAGAATATAGCTATAATCCATACAAAAGTGATGACTTTATCCAAAAATCAGATCTGGCCCTACACCCTAAGCCAGATGCGCTTCTTGTTGTACCTATATTTCATAAGGAGTCCCTTAAAGTATTTCAACGCTGTAGGGAAAAAGGCATTCTGTTGGCTTCCTTTAATAATCACATCGACGCACTGAGCATAGAGAACTTCATTGGCCAGGATCTGGTACAGACCGGAAGGGTTGCGGCCAATCTCATAGACAAGATAACCGTTGCCGAAACGCAAATCGCGATTATACATATTAATGAAGAACTCCACATGCGGCAAAAGGAAATCGGCTTTCGTGATTACTTTAAGGAAAAGAAAGAAAACACAAAAAAAATAATTACCTATAACCTCACGGCGGATGGCACCGGACGTTTTAAAACCGGGTTTACCCTTTTCTTGGAAAGCCATCCCCATATTGGGGCATTCTTCGTAACCAATTCCAAGGCGCATTTGTTAGTTTCCTTTCTTCAAAAAGATAGAAGGACTTATACTATGGTGGGCTACGACCTATTGGAACAAAATCTTAAACACCTGAAAAAGAAAAGAATAGATTTCCTAATACATCAAAAACCTAAACGCCAGGCCTATCTAGGTATTGGTAACCTTGCCGAACACTTTTTATTTCAGAAACAATTGCCCAGCCAAGAACTGCTCCCAATAGACATCGTTACCTCCGAAAACTACAAGTACCACCTACGGTAAAAAACCATTACCATTTTACTAAATTTAACATAAGATCCCTAAGATTTTGTCAATGTGTTCGAGCACATTTTTTTTTCAGTCTTATTGTTTTATTAAAAAAATAGTTTAAATTCACATGTTATTAAGAAAATGTTAAACTAACTCACTATTGAAAAACTAACATTATGACTAGAAAATTGCTTGTATTTCTTGTGGTGGTATTGGGATCATATCCCTTATTGGCACAAAGAACCGTATCCGGTACAGTTACCGATGCGACGGACGGATCCCCATTACCAGGGGTCAATGTTGTGGAAAAGGGAACTTCTAACGGAACCTCCACGGATTTTGATGGGAACTATACCATAGAGGTGGCCAGTGATGCTTCGGTCCTCACTTTTTCATCTTTGGGCTACTCCGCCAAAGATGTCTCTGTAGCTGGGCAATCCACCATAAACACTTCTCTTGAGGAAGATGCCGAACAATTGGGCGAGGTAGTGGTTACCGCACTGGGTATTAGCAAGGACCAACGTAAGATAGGTTATGCCGTTACCGAAGTAGCCGGGGCAAGCCTTACCCAGGCACGGGAGGTAAACGTGGCCAACTCCCTTGCAGGGCGCGTAGCGGGGGTACAGATTTCTTCGACGAGTAGTGGGCCAGGGGGAACCTCTCAAATTAACTTACGTGGAATATCCAGTATTACAGGAGCTGGTTCTCCTCTAATCGTGATAGACGGGGTTCCAATGGATAACACCCAGCGAGGTAGTGCCAGTCAATGGGGTGGTAGCGATGGTGGTGATGGTATCAGTAATATTAACCCCGACGATATCGAAAACATGACCGTACTTAAGGGCCAATCCGCTTCAGCACTTTATGGGTCGCGGGCGTCCAACGGAGTTATTATTATTACTTCAAAAAAAGGAAAGAAAGGAGGGGATTGGGATATTTCCTATAATTCCAACTTTGTGGCGGAACAAGCGGTAGACCTTACCGATTTTCAAGAACAATACGGGCAGGGAAGAAACGGATTAAAACCCGGATCGGCCACCGAGGCCCGTACCACGGCCCGTTTTGCCTGGGGAGCCCAGTTGGATGGTAGTGATGTCCCCCGTTATGACGGAGGCACGGCACAATATAGCCTAACAGATAATCGCTATATCGATTACTATAGAACCGGAAGCCAATTTACTAACAGTGTTTCCGTATCTAGAGGTTTGGGCAACGGATCTTTCCGTGCATCAGGTGCCTTCTTGGATGCCAATGCCATAGTCCCCAATAACGATTACCAGCGCTATAACTTTAATGTGAACGCTACTCAAGACATTACTGATCGGCTTAATGTATCGGCAAATATTACCTATGTAAACGAAATTAGAGATAACATTCCGAACTTAAGTGATGGGCCTAGGAATCCCAATAACTTTTTATTCCTGGCACCTAATATAGACCACAATATTTACGATCCTGGATTTGATCCGGTTACGGGAGAAGAAATCGTGTTTAGCGATGATATTTTTGTGACCAATCCCTATTTTTTGGCCAATCAAGGGGTACATGAACGGAATCGTAAGCGTCTCATTTCTTTCTTGTCTGCCAAATATAACTTTACGGATCGTATCTATGCCATGGTCCGGACCGGGAACGATGTAGCTAATGAGACTTTTCTGGATGTGGAGCCTTGGGGCTTGGCCTATACCCGTAATCGTAGGGGTAATCTTGTGGGGCAGGGACAAAGCGAGCGTTCAGAATTTAATTTGGAAGGTCTTTTATCCGGAAGTTTTTCATTAAGTCAGGATTTGGAATTGGATGCCCTCGTTGGAGCGAATTTACGCAAAAATCAGTTTGAGACGGTATCACAGGGAGGGACGGAATTTGTACTACCCTATTTATATACCATTTTTAATACGGTGGATATCCGAAGGAACAACAATAGTTATGACTTTAATAAGCGTGAGGTACAGTCTGCCTATTATTCCTTGGATTTTAGTTATAAACGTTTTTTGACCTTGACTACCACGGGACGATATGACACCTATTCTTCGCTCCCTGAGGGGAACCGGTCCCTATTTGTTCCCTCCATCACTGGGGCTTTTACTTTTACGGAATTTGCGAACTGGGATGCACTTAGCTATGGAAAGTTTAGGGCCTCTTATGCACAGACAAGTGGTGAAGCACTAGATCCTTACATTGACAGGCTTTATTTTAATTCTGGAAATACCTTTAATGGGATTCCCACAGGATCTTCCCCGTTGCGATTGCCTAACCAACTTCAACCGTTTACTACCGATGAAATCGAGGTGGGACTAGACCTTAAATTTTTTAACAATAGGCTGGGCTTGGATATTGCTTATTTTAGAAAAGAGACCAAAGATGAGATTATCCAAACCGATTTTAGTAGAGCATCCGGTTTTAGGAATGGCGATTTGGCCACAGGTTCTATCCGTAACCAAGGCCTGGAATTACTGCTGACAGCAACTCCCGTCCAGACGGAGAACTTTGCCTGGAATAGCTCTTTTAACCTAACTAGTTTAGAGAATGAGGTTCTAAAAACCGACAATGATGGCAATAACATCCTGAGAGGACAAAATAGGGCCACTTTGGGTAATGCCAGGACCGCTTTTATTGAGGGAGAGGCCGGTCCCCAAATTTTGGCCTTTGACTATGCCCGCAATGCGGATGGCACCATTCAACATGATGCCGATGGCCTTCCTGTTCGAGGGGAATTCACATCTTTTGGTTCGGTGGTACCGACACTTTATGGAGGTTGGAACAATGAATTCAATTATAAGGGCTTTAATCTCTCCTTCCTCATTGACTATAGTTTTGGAAATAAAGTGCTTTCCGCTACGGAATTCTATTCTACCTTCCGAGGCTTGCACCAACAGACCCTAAATGGTAGGGAAGGCGGCGTTACCAATAATGGGGTTACCGTTCCTGCCGAACAATACTATCAGGAATTGGCACAACGGATAACGGGCACCAGCGTGGTAGACGGCGATTTTATTAAATTACGCCAAATTATTTTGGGATACTCTTTCCCCTCCAAAATCTTTGAAGGCAACAAGGTCTTAAAAGGAATTAATGTATCCTTTGTGGCTCGAAATTTGGCCATCCTCCATCGTAAGGCCGACAATATTGACCCTGAAAACGGTTTTGGTAGTAATGTAGGCTTTCTAGGGATAGAGGGGACCAGTCTGCCCTTTACCCGAACTTTCGGATTAAACGCGAACTTTAAATTAAAATAGTTATGAAAAAATATTTGAGCATAATATTAATGGGTCTTTTGATCTTCTCCTGTGAGGATGATTTTAATGAGATCAATACGGATCCCAACCGTTCGGATGCCGGGACTTTTGACGCCAACTTGATTTTGGGTGAAGTATTGGCTCAGAGGGCACGAAATTCCACAGGGTACGCTGGGTCTATTTTGTTTCAAAGTATGTGGACCCAAAGTATGGCCTCCACCTCTTCTGGAGGGGCTAACTATTACTCCAACGCGGACAAATACGTACCTTCTAGTAGTACGGTATCTTATATCCAAGGTGTATGGAACGGCAATTACGAAGCAGCCTCTAGGGCCTTTCAAATGAAAAAGTTAACGCAAGATGACCCTAACTTATCTAATCTGGGACATGTCGCGGATATCATGAGGGTACTTTTGCTAGGGTTTGTTACCGATATTTATGGAGATGCCCCCTATTCTGAGGCATTGCAGGGGGAAGATGGGATTACACGCCCAGTTTATGATGCGCAACAAGCTTTTTACAATGCGATGTTGGCTGATTTGGAAACTGCTGCCCTTGGATTGGATGCTTCTGGCCCTGCCCCTACTAATGATCCCTTATATGATGGGGATGTGGAAAAGTGGCGAAAATTAGCCTATTCTTTTATGTTAAAGCACGCTTCCCGTTTGATCAATGCGGATCCGGCCACGGCCCAAGAATATATGTCTAAGGCTATAGCGGGAGGCATTTTTGAAGGCCCAGAGGATGAGGCGGTACTGCCAATGGATCCTGTTTTTTTCCGCAACCGCAACGCAGAAGCCCTAAATACGGTTGACGACCTTTATGAAGTTCGTTGGAGCAATATCATGATCGATTATCTTATTGCGAACAACGATCCGAGACTTGGTATTGTAGCAGAGATTCCTCCGGCTGGGATAACCGCAAACTTTGATCCCAACTTAGTGGGAGATTCTGATACTGCTATCCAAATAGGGATGCCCAACGGTTTTGACCTTAATGGGGGTGGGACGGATATTACCAATGAACCCAATTATCCCGGACCTACAGGAGCCGGAGACGATGCAGCACCTATCGGGGCTTATTCTAGGCCTACCGCAATGTATCGGAATTTGGGGGCACCTACATTCCTATTGACCTATGGGGAACTGCAATTGATTCTTGCGGATGCTGCCGTACGCGGGTTTACTACACCATCTTCCGCGGCCGTTCATTATGCCAATGGGCTTACCGGAGCCATGCAGTCCATGGCCAGTTATGGAGATTCAGCTGTAATTCCTGATGGGGATATTGCGGCCTATGTGGCGGCCAACCCCTTGGATACCAGTTCAGAAGCGGCTTCCTTGGAACAAATTAATTGGCAGTTTTGGGCCTCTACCGGACTGATGTTCAATTTTGTGGAAACCTGGACCAATTGGAGAAGGACGGAACTTCCCGTTTTGGATCCGGTGGATTATCCCAATAGTTTTTCCGGTGGGCAAATTCCTTTAAGGCAAGTATATCCTGCTTCGGAAACCGGAACCAATCCGGATAATTTGGCCGCTGCTATTTCCAATATAGGCGGGGATACCTGGACTACCCGTGTTTGGTGGGACCAATAGCATTTTGATGTAAATCATTATATTAAGTTGAGTCGGTAAAAGGAGGGGAAACCCTCCTTTACTGATTTTATATCCATAAGAATTTGTGTTAATTTGAACTCTCTTTTAACTGTTGGGAAAATCGTTCCTCAGACCAAAGCGACCCTAGTTATATTTACAATTAACAATATTGTAGTAAAAGTCCCGTATTTTAGTATCTATATTTTAGCTACGCCCGTTTTAACCCACAATTGTGTACAATGAAAGAGCAAGCATACTTTTTTAAATGGAGCGGCCTTCCAATGGTTGCCCTACTCTTTTCCTCTTGGCTAGGGGTAACACAACAAGTACCCAAGCGTTTTTCCCTTTTGGATGCTTCGGAGACAGGAATTACCTTTACCAATATCATTAGGGATTCCCAAGAGAAAAATTTGTTGATGTACGCCAATTTTTACGGTGGTGCCGGGGTTGGGGTCGGGGATTTTAACAACGATGGGCTTCAGGACATCTTCTTTGCAGGTAATACGGTTCCGGATAAATTGTATATGAATCAGGGAAACTTTTCATTTAAAGATGTGACTCCCACATCTGGAATACAGGATGACGGGGGGTGGTCTACAGGGGTAACTTTGGCGGATGTAAACAATGACGGTCATCTAGATATTTATGTGAGCCGGGAACTCTATGACGATAAGCCGGAATGGCGCACCAACCTACTCTATATTAACAAGGGGGATGGAACTTTTACGGAAAGAGCCAAGGAATTTGGAGTGGCCGATTCCCAAAGGACTAGACATGCCACTTTCTTGGATTACGATAAGGATGGACTACTTGACCTTTTTCTATTGACCCAACCGCCTAATCCGGGAAGCTATTCGAAGTTTTTTGGTACGGACCTGCAAAGTCCGGAATATCATATGACGCTTCTCAAGAATACGGGAAAGGACAGGTTTGTGGATGTTAGTGAACAGGCCGGTGTTAAAATGACGGGCTTTCCCAATGGGGTAAGTGCCAGTGACCTAAATAATGATGGCTGGACGGATCTTTACATTGCCAATGACTTCCAGATAGCGGATTTCCTGTTGATCAATAACCGGGACGGTACTTTTACCAACACTGTGGACCAAGCCATGAACCATATTTCATACTATAGTATGGGCGTGGATGTGGCCGATATAAACAATGATGCCCTGTTGGATGTTTTTGTGTTGGACATGGTGGCGGAAGACAACTTTAGGCAAAAGTCCAACATGAGCGGAATGAACCCTAAGGCCTTTTGGAAGGTAGTATCGGACGGGGGGCATTACCAGTATATGTACAACGCCTTACATCTTAATAATGGGAACGGCACTTTTAGCGATGTAGCCCAAATTGCGGGTATGGCGGCCACAGATTGGAGCTGGGCCAACTTAATGGCCGATTTTGACAACGATGGCCTTAAGGATGCCTTTGTCACTAATGGGCTTTTGTACGACATACGGAATACCGATGCCGATAGGAATGTGGCCGCCTACATCAATAAAATCACCTATGACTATGTGTTGAACAATCCAGATGGCGGCGATCTTAAGAGTATCTGGGAGATCTTGGATTTGGACAAGGTAATTGCTTTAATGCCTTCCCAACCTTTAAAAAATTATGTTTTTAAAAACAGGGGAGGCCTCCGTTTCAAAAAAGTAATGGATGATTGGGGACTGGATCAGGAATCATTTTCCAATGGGGCCGCCTATGCCGATTTTGACAATGATGGGGATTTGGATCTCGTGGTAAACAATATTAATTCCAAAGCCTTTGTATACCGGAACAATTCCGAAAAAATAGGTAAGGCCAATTATCTTCGCTTTGAATTAAAGGATCCTTCCCATAAACCGGTTTTTGGTACACGGGCGTTGCTCTATTCGGGAAAGGACATACAATTGCAGGAAACTACCAACGTACGGGGTATCTATTCCACAAGCGAGGCCTTTCTACATTTTGGGCTGGGAGACCTTACAAAAGTAGATAGTGTGGCGATTACTTGGCCGGATGGGAGTAAAACCATACGTCGTAACTTGGCCGTGAACCAAACGGTCCCATTGAATAAAGAAGATGCCCTGCAACCGGAAGCTGTGGCCCTGGCCTCAAAAACAAAAGCCCCATTTTTTATTGAAGATTCCAACTTTTTGGAACACGCCCATACCGAAAATAGTTTTGATGACTATGCCCTACAGGTACTTTTGCCCCATAAACTTTCCCAATTTGGCCCCGCCTTGGCCCAAGGGGATATAAATAATGATGGCCTGGACGATTTTTTTGTCGGTGGGGCAACCGGTTATCCTGCAGCTCTCTATTTACAGCAGACCGATGGTTCATTTTTAAAACAGGGCGAAGATTTTTGGGGAAAGGAAAAAGGATATGAAGATGTGGATGCTCTTTTTGTGGATATCAATAACGATGGACTCCAAGATCTGTATGTAGTCAGCGGCGGAAACGAATATCCCAAAAACGATCTGCACTATGTGGATAGAGTGTATATGAATAAGGGAAATGGCAGTTTTGGCAAAGGGGCCATAGTAAATGTGCTTCCTATGAGTGGTTCTGTAGTCAAGGCCCAGGATTATGATGAGGACGGGGATATGGACCTATTTGTGGGAGGTCGCCATGTTCCGGGAAACTATCCCCTGCCCGCCTCCAGTATGCTCTTAAAAAATGAAAACGGTCAGTTGGTGAATGCCAGCAGAAAAATGGCAAAGGGCTTTAAGGATCTGGGCATGGTCACGGATGCTACCTGGTCCGATTATGATGATGACGGGGATATGGACCTTGTTGTTGTTGGGGAATGGATGCCCCTTACCTTCTTTAAGAATGGAGATAATGAACTCCACAAGGATACTGAAATTCGTGGTTTGGAACTTTCCAAAGGATGGTGGTTCAGCTTGGAAAAGGGTGATTTTGACGAGGATGGGGATATGGATTTTATCGCTGGGAACCTGGGATTAAACTACAAGTATAAGACCTCTACGGAAACCCCATTCGATATTTACTTTAACGATTTTGACAAAAATGGTAGACCGGATATTGTTCTGGGTTATTACAATGAGGACAAGCATTATCCGCTGCGTGGTTTCTCCTGTTCTTCGGAACAGATTCCGCAACTAAAGGAGAAATTTAAAAAGTATGATGTGTTCGCAGCACTGGAACTGGACGATGTATATGGGGAAAAGGCCTTGCAAAATTCCCTTCATTATACTACGGATACCTTTGCCTCTTCCTATATCGAAAATCTCGGCGATGGAACTTTTTCCCTTTCTCCCCTACCCAATTATGCACAATTATCCAATATTAATGATATGATCCTAGACGATTTTGATCAGGATGGGCATCTGGATGTATTGGCCGTACAAAATCTTTTTGTCTCTGAAATCGAGACCCCAAGAAATGATGCGGGTACGGGACTTTTGCTTTTGGGCAAAGGGGACGGTACCTTTACTGTTTGCCAGTACGCACAAAGTGGTTTCTTTGCCAATGGGGATGCCAAGAAAATCATTCCGCTTACAACCCCCAATGGAAAAAAAGTAGTCGTGGGTAGCAACAATGGAAAACTGCAGACTTTTGAATTTAATGGAAATGGGGCTGTAGAGGCTAATTCTTTGAACAGGTAAAAAATGTTCTATTTTTCAAATAGCTTAGGAATCCTTTTTGTTGCATTCCTCCCCTACCGCAGCACCGGCCGTATCACATAACTGTACCCCATATCCATAGGTTGTATCTGGTATTCTTCCAGAGCCATAAAGCCCCAGCTGTTGTCTCCGCCGACTCCCATTTGGGCATAGTCGATATTGATGTTAACCAAGTCCCGTTTTACAATATCATAGGTGTGCCGTTGTTCCTTGGTAGCCCCAGGGTCAAAATCCGAGTTATATTGATGGTGGGCACTAAAACCGAAGTCCTGGGGCGCATATACTTCAATGCCCTTCCCTTCTTTATCCAGAAATTTTACCCATCTCATATCCGAGCGGTTCCCATTTTCCTGGGGGCGAATATAGGGATAGTACAAATCGGCTACCGGAGCTTTATACGTCCCCAGTAAAGCAGAGGTTTTCCGATCCTTATAGTTTTCATGGGGGCCACGGCCGTACCACTGCACCTGATCGTAGCTATCCTTTAGGATAAAGTTATTGCCAAAGCGAGGCAGGACGGGCAAATCTCCGGATATTCCCGCAAGTTGATTTGTGATACGAATTTCACCTTGGTCGTTAATATCGAATTTTATGCTGATTTCCCCGTTAACTGCTGGCAGCCCATACGTTGCGGTCAATTGCAACGTGGCATCCTTGATTTGAAAAGGATTTTCGGCAAGGGTTAACATATCCACGGTTCCTTTTTGTGAATCGGATAATAGCTTAAACCCCTTTAAAACCTGATTTTCCGTAGCCTTTTTCCATACCCCGAGTTTTTTGGGCATGTTGTACCCAAAATCATTGTCCGTTGGGGCGCGCCAAAAGTTGGCCCGCATTCCTTGGAGCAATAGATTGCCTTGGCCATAATCCAAGGATAGCAATTCCCCATTATCCGTATCGAACTTCATTTCAAAGCCCTCCCCCGAAACGGTGACCGTACCGTCACTGGAAGATACGGAGAATCCGTTCCCAAAATCCCCGGCTTCAAATACATCGGGTACATAACTTGATAGCGAAAACTGCTCATAGGCTACCATATAATTTTCAGGAACCAAAGCCGTTCCCGTATTCGTTTTGGCGTATACGTTTAACAGGTATTCGGAATCCTTGTTTGCCAGAGCGGGCAAATCCACCTGAACTACCCTGAATTGTTGGGCGGGCACATCCAGTTCCGGAAGTTTTCCCGAAGCAACGGACTTGCCATCTTCCAATAGCTCCCAAGAAAAACGGAACTGCCTTAGGTTGGTAAAATCATATTGGTTGGAAATCTTGATACGGCCCGCTTGCGCTCCCGCTTTATCAAAACGTATGGCTTGGTATACTTTTTTCAGTTCATGTAGCAAAGGCTGTACGCTCCTATCCGGGTTTACCACCCCGTTGAGGCAAAAGTTGGCATCATTTTGAAGGTCCTGGCCACCCAGATCACCGCCATAGGCCCAATACTCCCGTCCATCCTCCGTGGTCGTTTTTATACCCTGATCTACCCAGTCCCAAATAAAACCACCCTGCAATACATCGTACTTTTCTATAATATCCCAGTATTCTTGAAGATTTCCTAAACTGTTGCCCATGGCATGTGCATACTCGCATTGAATCAAGGGACGTTCTGGATTGCTTTTGGCATAAGCCTCCATATCCGGGATGCGCATATACATCGGGGCCTGTATGTCCGTATTGGTATAGGAGGTGGCCCCTTCATACTGTACCGGCCTTGTTGCATCGTTTTTCTTTAACCAATCATAGGTGGCAAAAAAATTGGCCCCGTTCCCAGCTTCGTTCCCTAGGGACCAGGTAACAATGGAGGTAAAATTCTTATCACGTTCAAACATCCGTACGGTCCTATCCAGATGCATGGCCTTCCACTGCGGCTGGTAGGCGGGATGCTTTGCCTGGGCCTCCGTGTTGTTGTCCAGACCTTGATTGGTGGCCCCCATGCCATGGGACTCAATATTGGCCTCATCCACTACATAAAATCCATAACGATCACACATACGATAAAAATGTGGATCCTTGGGATAATGGCTGCAGCGGATGGCATTGAGGTTATTTCGCTTCATAAGTTCCAAATCCTTTAGGGTAAGGGACTCGGGAACTACGTGGCCCGTTTCGTCATTATGATCATGCAGATTTGCACCTTTGATCAATACCGGCTTTCCGTTGACCAGGAATTGGTTGTTTTTGATCTCTATTTTCCTAAAACCGATCTTAAAGCTCACTGCCTCCATAGTGTTGCCCTTCCCATCCTTTAGATGGAGCAGTAGTGTATATAGATTCGGTTTTTCCGCATTCCAGGTCTTCACGTCGGGGATTGTTTTTTCAAAACGAATGGGAGTCCCATTTCCTTCCATAGGTATATTCTTGACACCAGTAAATACTTCAGTGGTTCCATCCAACAACTTCACCTCCAATTCCTGTCCCTTTGGATTATCGATATCCACTTGCAACTGAAATGCACCATCCGAATAGTTATTCTCCAAATCGGCCACAGCAGTGAAATCCTTGATCGTGGTCTTATGGGTCGCATAGAGGTAAACATCCCTATGGATACCGCTTAAACGCCAAAAATCCTGATCTTCCATATAACTGGCATCGGACCATTTAAGCACCTGTACTGCCACCGTATTTTCTCCCGGTCTCACAATATCGGTAACCTCAAAGGCGGCCGGGGTCTTGCTCCCTTCGTTATAACCTACCATTTGACCATTGACCCATACGTACATGGCCCCGCTCACGCCTTCAAAATGGAGGTACACCTTTTTGCCGTCCCATTCCCGGGGCATCTCAAATTTCCGCTTATAACTACCTACGGGATTGGCCGTATGGGGAATATAGGGCGGATTCGCCGGGAACATGTAGGTAACGTTGGTATACACGGGGATACCATGCCCCTGTATTTCCCAATTGGAAGGTACGGGAATAGTATCCCAGCCCGTAAGGTCAAAACCCTCGGTATAAAAATCATCGGGCCGTTCCATAGGATTTTTGGACCAATAAAAGTCCCAGGTACCGTTTAAAGACCTATATAAATTGGAGTTTGCCCAATGTTCATTTTTTAAGGCTTCATCAACATCAGTATAGCGATAAAAAGAGGCCACGGGATCTTCACGACCAATCTGGAATATTTCTGGATCCTCCCATTCCGGGTTTTCCCATGTTGTCGAGGAATATACAGGTCTTTTAACCTCCTCGGCACATGAAATCAGCACAACTGCAATCAACAAAAATGGGACTTTCCTAGACATTGAAATCAGTTTAAAAATTACCGTTAAAGATACGACAAAGCCATAAAAAAAGCCCGCATTACGCGGGCTTTCCATATCGCAGGCGAGCTTCTTCTACTCAATTCCCCATGACTTTAGGGAAGCTTCGTTCATTTTTACATATTGCTCGTTACCTCTTTTCTTGGCGGCAGTGATGGAGTTTTTAGCCGCAGCAATGGCACCTTTCATATCGCCTAGTTTCTCATAAATAAGGGACTGTTGCCTACTCATCCAAAAGGCATCCTTGTCCATGGAAACGGCCTTGTCTATCCATTCCTTGGCCTGTTTCATGTCCTTGCCCTCCCCAAAGTAGTAGGAGGCAGCGGCATAATAGTCATTGGCGGTTGGCCCGCCCATGACGGCATCGATACTTTTTTGGGCCTTCATGGCAGTGGGCACGTTGATGGTTACCCCAACGTGGCTCCTTTCCCAGTTGAAGACCAATTCCACGGAGTTGCTGGTGAGGTCGCCAAAAGTAATGGTAAAGGTCTCCACATCAAAGGGCAATTGCTTTACAGGCGCACTTACCTTGGCCACCACTTTGCTGTCGTCCCATTTTTGTGGGGTTCCCCCGCCCTTGGTATCCGTATAAAAAATAACCTCCCAAGACTGTTTTCCCGGTTTGGTGAAAATGGAATAGGTTCCGGCTTCCACTTCTTTCCCGCCAATGGTCACGTTATCCCCAAAGGAAATCAAGGTATAACCATTGGCCCCGGTACGCCATAATTCATCAAAGGGTACCAAACCTCCAAAAATGGTACGCCCCCGCATAGAAGGTCTAGAATATGTTACGGTAACATCCGTTAATCCCACTTTTTGCTCCAATTTGGAAAAAGGACTCGGAGCCGGGGTGTTCACTTGTGCTTCCGTGCTCACGGAAACTGTTGCAATGAATAATACAACTAAAAGCTTTTTCATCTGTACTTAGGTTTTTTGAGTTTGGGCAAAACTAAATATAAACGGAGGGGAGAGTTGTTAAGGAAGTCCTAAATATAGTAGGGTTCAATCCTTGAAAAAGGCTTTGGTCCTTCGATCATTCCCCAGATAAACCGTAAGATAATAATAGGAAGGACGAAGGGCCGAAACATCAATGGCGTAATCCTCCAATTCTGTTTGAGTACCCTCTTGAATACGCTTGCCCGTAACATCAAAGATGGCATATCCCAAAGGTGTTTTTTCCTTGCCCAAGCGAAACTCCAGCCAATCCGAGCCCCACTGCCGAAACACCAGAAAGGCATCATTGTCCAAATCCCCGATTTCTGTAGGGTCTTGCCCTAACCCGCCTTCAGCATCATCTGGATTCTCTTCGGTTCCATCATCCATTTCCTCTTCTTCATCTTCTTCTGTGGGATCGTCATCTTCCCCATCCACAACCTCTGTTTCTGAAAAAGAAAAAAGTTGGGATGGCAACTGTATGGGAGGAAAGCTAAGGGAAACCTTCTCCGAAGAAAAAACGTAGGTACGGGTATCCACATAGGTGATACCTTCTATTTGGGCCAGGCCGATATCCAAATTGACCCGTTGAATCGTTCCATCAAAAGGGGAGGCAGCGGAAAAACCGTCCAACTTGATCAAAAAAGGAAAGAGTGTTTCTGAGTAGGCAGTGGCATAGATGGTTCCATTTTCCAGATTTTGGGTAGCCCCCGTTAATAGGCCTCCTATATCATAACTACCCAATTTAACAGCTTCATAGGTGCCTGGGGATTTTGGAACCGCATAGGCCGAAGTTCCCTGGGATACCCATTGTTTGGTAAACACCAAAAGTTGGTCTCCAAATACCACCAAAGCTTCCGCATCCCAATCGCTATTGCCGGTATTCGTAAAATCCTCTTGTTCCGGATAGCTAAAATAGATGGGTTCGGCATTTACCATATTGGAGGAATCATAGGATTCCTTGGAAATCCTGTAAATAACGAGATCTTGTCTGGTGCCAAAGTTGTTCCCAAAATCCCCGACATAAATGTACTGCCCATCTTGGGTCATATCTTCCCAATCTACATTTCTGGCATTTTCAATATTAACTTCCCGAACAATTTGTAGCGAGGTGGTATCCAACTCGTACAGTTTGGCCGCATTCCCAGAATCGCCATGCGTTATTAACCGATTGTTATAAAAAATGAGTCCGGATGATTCGGAAACCTCTATGGGCAGATTACCTTTCACCGTAACATCATCCTGGGAAAACAGGAAATGGGAAAGAAACAACAATGCGATATATAAAACCTTGATTCTCAATGCAAATTTTGGGAGCAATGTACAAAAAAATGATAGCTTCGCCCTATGACCCGTTTATCCGTTGAATGAACGATATACTTGACCGAACCTTGGTGTTTTTATTATTTGTTTAACCATTTTAGCTTTTTGTTAAACAAATTTGAATCTATATTTGTACAAATCAGTTTTATGAAGCTCTATCAACTGCGTTCCAAACAACTGCTGCCCATCGCTCAAGAAGAGGCATGGGACTTCTTGTCTGATCCGGTAAACCTACAGAAGATCACACCGCCGCATATGGGATTTCAAATCCTTTCAGGAGCGGATAGACCCATGTTTCCCGGACAGATCATTCAATATAAGGTATCCCCTTTTTCTGGCTACACCACCAAATGGGTCACAGAGATCACCCATGTGAAGGAAGGGGAATACTTTGTGGACGAACAGCGGTTTGGTCCCTATGCCCTTTGGCATCACAAACATTTTTTGACTTCGGTAGACCAGGGGGTGCAAATGGAGGATATCATAGACTATAAAATTCCTTTTGGGGTTTTGGGCCAATGGGCACATCCCCTTTTGGTTAGGAAACAACTCCTCACGATTTTTAAATACAGGGAAGAAAGATTAACGGCATTATTTGGATCGGTAGAGAATAGCCCCAGGACACTTGAACTTAACTCTTTTTGAGAATGAAGAAGAACATCCTATTGATCGGAGGCTCTAGGGGAATAGGTTTTGCCGTGGCGGAACGATTACAAGAAAATAGCAACCTATTCATTGCCTCCCGCTCGGAGGTAGATGGTATCCCCAATGCTATTCATTTGCCTTATGACGCTACAACCGATACCTTGGACATATCCTTGTTGCCAGATACATTACATGGCTTTGTGTACTGTCCTGGAAGTATAAACCTAAAACCGTTTAAGATGATGTCGTTGGATACTTTTAGGGAGGAAATGGAGTTGAATTTTTTTGGTCTCGTAAAGACCGTACAGCACATTATTCCCATTATGGCGGATGGGGGCAGTTTGGTCTTTTTTAGTACCGTAGCGGCAAGCAAGGGGATGCCTTTTCATACGAGCATCGCCGCTTCCAAAGGGGCTATTGAGGGTTTTGCCAAGTCCCTGGCCGCGGAGTACGCACCACGGCTAAGGGTAAATGTTGTAGCTCCCTCTTTGGTGAATACTCCTTTGGCCGGTCGTCTCTTGAACAATGAAAAGAAAAAAGAACTTATGGCCCAACGCCATCCCCTGAAACGTGTTGGGGAGGCGGCGGATATTGCGGATTTGACCGTTTTTCTCTTAAGTTCGCAAAGCACTTGGATGTCCGGACAGGTAATCGGGGTCGACGGTGGGATTTCCAATCTACATATGAACTAGGCAGGATTTTAGGGTTACCCATACTTTGCCGCACTTATCGCTTTAGACAGCATATGGACAAAAAGATTTCAATTTTTTGGTTTCGAAGAGATTTACGACTGGACGATAACCTAGGTCTATGCCAAGCCTTGAACGATGATTGTCCGGTAATGCCGCTTTTTATTTTTGATCAGGAAATCTTGGACAAACTTCCCAGGGACGACGCCCGTGTTTCTTTTATCTATGAAACCCTTCAAAATTTACGGAAGCAATTACAAGAGAACTACGGAAGTTCCCTAGCAGTTTATCATGGAAGTCCAGAGGCCATTTTCAAAAAACTTGTTAAGGATTATCAAATCCAATGTGTTTTTGCCAATCATGATTATGAACCCTATGCCTTGACCAGGGATACGACCATTAAGAAATTGCTAGGCGAAAACAACATTGATTTCCAGACCTTTAAAGATCAGGTGATTTTTGAAAAGAACGAGGTCGTTAAGGATACTGGAGATCCATATGTGGTATACACCCCATACATGAAAAAATGGCGGGAAAAATTTCGCTCCGTTGGGCCTTTATATGAATACCCCTCGGAAAAACTTCTGGACAACCTTATACCGGATTGTAATTTTCTCGACATTACTCTCTCACAAATGGGTTTTGTCCCTTCAGAAATTAAGGTCCCCCAATATACCGTTTCCCCTTTCCTGATTCAAAATTACGAAGCTACCCGAAACTTTCCGGCCAATGAAAAGGGCACTTCAAGGCTGGGTCCCCATCTGCGCTTCGGCACTGTATCCATACGAAAGATGGTAAAAAGGGCAATGGTGGAAAAAAACCAGGTTTTCCTTAACGAGCTTATCTGGCGAGAGTTTTTTATGCAGATATTATGGCATTATCCAAAAACGGCGCACCAAGCCTTTAAGCCAAAATATGACCGTATCCAATGGCGAAACAAAGAGGAAGAGTTCGAGAAGTGGAAAAATGGAAATACGGGCTACAAACTGGTGGATGCCGGCATGCGGGAACTTAACCAAACAGGATACATGCACAATAGGGTACGCATGCTAACGGCCAGCTTTTTATGCAAGCATTTATTGATCGATTGGCGGTGGGGGGAAGCCTATTTCGCGGAAAAGCTGCTGGACTATGAAATGAGCAGTAATGTGGGCAACTGGCAATGGGCCTCGGGAAGCGGGGTAGATGCCGCCCCTTACTTTAGGATATTCAACCCTATGACACAAGTAGAAAAGTTTGATAAGGATAAAACTTATATCTCCCAATGGGTTCCGGATTATCTAAATGACACTTATCCCAGAAAAATGGTAGACCATAAGGAGGCGCGGGAGCGCTGCTTAAAAGTGTATAAGGAAGCCTTGGGTTGATGTCCCGTTTTGTATCTTTAGGAAGCTCGGGCTAAATACCAGGTGGCCTTAGGGTTTAATTTGAAACACTTTAAAACATGGAAACTAGAACAATAACGGACAATACGGAGGCCAAGCAGTATGAAATGCACGTGGATGGCCTAATCCCCAGAATCGAGTACATAAGGGCCCAGGATAAAATATATCTCACCCATACGGAAGTCCCCAAGGGGTTGGAAGGCAAGGGTATAGGCTCCGCCCTGGTTAAAATGGTCCTGGAGGATATAGATAAAAAGGATTTAACACTTGTGCCCCTGTGCCCGTTTGTGGCCATGTACATCAAACGGCATCCAGAATGGAAAAAATTGGTATTAAAAGGAATTAACATCGCTTAATCATGTCAGAAAGAGAAATTGTAAAAGAGTATTCCAACGGTGAATTGACCGTGGTTTGGAAACCTAAAAAATGTATTCACGCAGGAATCTGTGTCAAAACACTACCGGAAGTCTACAACCCTAATGAAAAGCCTTGGATAAAGGCCGAAAACGGTTCCACAGAGGCTTTAAGATCTCAGATTTCCAAATGCCCTTCGGGTGCTTTGAGCTACTATATAAACCACGACGAACCAGAGCGGGAAAGTACTCCTCCCGGGCAAATTCAAATACAGGTTACACCCAATGGCCCAATCCTGGTCCAGGGAGATTTAAGGGTGACCCTGGCGGATGGCAACATCGTCGAAAAAAGCCGTACCACCGCATTTTGTCGTTGTGGGGCCTCGGAAAACAAACCGTATTGTGATGGTTCGCATGCCAAAATAAATTTTAAGGATTAAAGTTATGTTTGGATTATTCAAAAAGAAGTCCGAGGTTGAAAAACTACAAGAAAAATATCAAAAATTGATGAAGGAAGCCTTTGACCTCTCTAAAAGCAATCGCTCCGCGAGTGACGACAAATACGCCGAAGCGGATGCCGTGCAAAAGAGAATAGAAGCTTTAGAAAACAAATTATCAAATTCCAATGAAATCTAATGACATTGGAATTTGTTATTTGTAATTTGAGATTTTAACTCTTTTTTGGAATTTTAAATATTTGTAATGAGTAGCCCTATTAGAGATATTTTCCATTTGGGTTTCCCTTGGCGGACCCAGGATCCTTTTTTGTTCTGCGTCTATCACCTGGACCACTATCCAAAAGGTGAAGAAGATATGTCGCCCTCAGCTTCCTTGGAAGGGAGAAACCTGGGCAACGATTTTACCGTTAAGGACGGATGGCGCATGTACCATGGACATACGATTCCAGGATTTCCCTCTCATCCGCATAGAGGTTTTGAAACCGTGACTATAGTAAACAAAGGTTTTTGCGATCATTCGGATTCCCTTGGTGCGGCAGGTAGGTTTGGCCAGGGAGACGTGCAATGGATGACTGCCGGGCGTGGTGTACAGCATTCCGAAATGTTCCCATTACTGAATACGGATAAGGAAAATCCTCTTGAGCTTTTTCAGATTTGGTTGAATCTCCCCCGGGAAAGCAAGTTTGCGGACCCCCATTTTAAAATGCTCTGGCACGAGGATATTCCCATGATAGAGTTCAAGGGGGGAACCGTAAAGATAATTGCAGGAAATTTCGGGGATGTCCATGGGCCATTGCCCGCCCCTGATTCCTGGGCGGCAAATCCTGAAAACGAGGTGGCTATTTGGAACATAAGGTTAAACCCTGGAGCTTCCTTTGAACTTCCCAAAGCAAGTTCCACCATCAATAGGTCTTTATATTTTTACCAGGGCTCGGAAATCCGCATCGCCGGGGAAGTCATATCAAAGGGTTTTGGCCTTACCCTAGACGCTGGTCTGGGGACTCACATCATAAACGGAGATAAAAAAGGTCATTTGCTGATGTTACAGGGTAGGCCTTTAGAAGAAAATGTAGTACAACATGGCCCGTTCGTGATGAACACCAATGCGGAAATACAAAACGCCATGGAAGAATACAGGCTTACGCAATTCGGAGGTTGGCCGTGGCCACACCCGGATCATGTACACCCCAAGGAAAAAGGAAGATTTGCCCAATATCCGGATGGCCACATAGAGGAAAGACCCTTGGGATGAAAACTACGTTGCGTTTGGCGGCCCTTTATAATCTACTATGGGGAAGCTGGGTAGTACTGTTCCCCGACCAATTTTTTGAATGGGTAGGTATGGAGCCTTTAAACCATCCTATGGTATGGCAGGGAATGGGCATGGTAATCGGTGTGTACGGCCTTGGGTATTGGTGGGCCTCCTATGACCCCCTTCGCCACTGGCCCATTGTCGCCGTTGGCTTTTTGGGAAAAATACTGGGGCCGTTAGGATTTGTCTTCAATTATGCTCAGGATAAGGTACCTTTTGAGTTCATATACACCTTGATAACCAATGATTTTATATGGTGGATTCCCTTTGCCCTTATCCTATTTAAAGTGCATAACCAATACAAATGGAAGCTTACAAATGCAAAAGATATTTAGATATCTTCTTTCCTTTTTCTTTATTGTCGCGGGGATTTGGCATTTTGTGGATCCATCATTCTATTACGAGCTTATCCCGGACTATTTGCCCTATCCCCAAACCTTGAATGTCTTAAGTGGGTTTTTGGAAGTATTGTTCGGTTTTGGCATTCTGTTTTCTACGGTCAGAAAATGGGCCGCAACAGGTATTTTGTTGCTTTTGATAGCTTTTATCCCCTCGCACATATTTTTTCTGCAAATAGGGTCTTGCCTGGAAAATGGTTTGTGTGTTGCTCCATGGGTAGCGTGGGTACGGCTGCTTATCATACACCCATTGTTTCTACTTTGGGCGTGGTATGTCGGTTTTGGTCTTAAACGCAAATCATGAAATATGAAATTCTACGTTTGCTATGTGATTTTGGATTGGTGGTATTGATTTGGTCGGTACAACTGATCATTTATCCTTCCTTTCAGTTCTATAACCCAATCGAATTGCTTCTATGGCATGGAATATATGTACATAGAATAACCTATGTGGTACTTCCCCTGATGGTGGGGCAATTAGTTTTCTACTTTTAGCCGATTTTGCAAAACTTCAAAATTGAGGCTTTGGCAATATTCCTTCTGGTATTGGGAACGTGGTTAACTACCTTCACATGGTTTGTACCCATGCACAATCAAATCGCCGTAGGAGCTTTTGATACGGTATTATTAAAAAAGATGGTTTCGTTAAATTGGATACGTACTATCTTATGGAACCTAATTTTCATATGGAGTGTATGGAAGTGGTTCTCTCAGAAAGGTTTTAAGCTATGAACCTTGTAATTTCAAATGGAATCTTATTTTCTCCAATTCAAAAAATGAAATCCCTAGACCCTGACAATGTTAGCCCCAATGGCCCTTAGACGAGTATCAATGTCCTCATAGCCCCGATCGATCTGCTCAATATTGTGGATGGTAGAAGTACCCTTGGCGGAAAGGGCCGCAATCAACAAGGACACCCCGGCCCTAATATCAGGGGATACCATGGTAGTGGCTTTTAAGGTCGACTTAAAATCATGCCCTATTACGGTAGCCCTGTGTGGGTCACAGAGAATAATTTTTGCACCCATATCGATCAACTTATCCACAAAGAATAAGCGGCTCTCGAACATTTTTTGATGTATGAGCACCTCTCCCCTGGCCTGGGTGGCGACTACCAAGATGATGCTCAAAAGATCCGGGGTAAGTCCCGGCCAAGGTGCATCGGCAATAGTGAGTATGGAGCCATCTATAAAGTTCTGTATCTCATAACCGTTGGTATGGGCCGGAATAAGGATATCATCTCCCTTACGTTCCAATGTGATCCCCAACTTTCCAAAAACAGACGGGATAAGACCCAAATTCTCCCAACTTACATTTTTAATGGTAAGTTCACTTTTGGTCATTGCGGCAAGACCGATCCAACTGCCGATTTCTATCATATCGGGAAGCATGGTATGTTCCGTACCTCCCAAATTCTCTACACCTTCAATAAGCAAGAGGTTGGAACCGATTCCGGATATATGCGCACCCATCCGATTGAGCATATGGCATAACTGCTGTAAATAGGGTTCACAGGCTGCATTGTAAATCGTGGTCTTTCCTTCGGCAAGTACCGCGGCCATCACAATGTTTGCGGTTCCCGTAACGGAAGCTTCATCCAATAGCATATAAGTGCCTTTTAGCTTCTTGGCCTCTACACCATAAAAATGCTCTTCCCGGTTATATCTGAATTTTGCACCTAGATTAATGAATCCTTCAAAGTGGGTGTCCAATCTTCTCCTGCCGATCTTGTCCCCACCGGGTTTGGGAATATATCCCTTTCCAAAACGGGCCAACAAGGGACCTACCAACATAATGGATCCCCGAAGTCCCCGGCCGTCCCTTTTAAAATCGTCCGATTGTAAATACTCCAGATTTACATCGTCCGCCTTAAAGGTATAGGAGCCCTTTCCCCTTTTTTGGATCTTAACACCCAAATCTTCAAGTAGCTGTATCAGCTTGTTTACATCTACAATGTCCGGGATGTTATGGATCGTGACTTTTTCAGGGGTAAGTAGAACCGCACAAAGAATCTGCAGTGCCTCGTTCTTGGCTCCTTGAGGTGTAATTTCTCCGGAGAGCTTCCGGCCACCTTCAATTTTAAATGTTCCCATGTAGGCTAAGGAATATTAATAACGCTTTTTACCGCGGTTGCTTCTCTGGTTCTTCTTATTGGAACTGCTACGACTGGACTTGGAGACCCTGTTTTTTAAAAATAGACCACTTTCCGTCAAATTCTCCCCGTCCAAGTTTATTTGTCCATCGCTTAATTCATAAAGATGCTTAAAGATGACCTTATCGTCCACGGTGTCCTTGTTCCAGTTCAGGTAACACTTCTTCATGTGATTGGCAATCGCATATTCCAAACCATCCCGCATATCGCCTTTCTCCCATTGCACGGCAACATCGATCATTCGCTTGATATTGTTTCCGTAAAAACGGTATTTAGGGTGATTTTGGGGATACTCCAAGGGTTCGGGTCTTTGTTGCAGCACTTCCTTGGAGGTAATAGGAAAGGGTGATTCCACGTCTAGCTTAAAGTCGGACATAATGAAAAGTTGGTCCCAAAGCTTATGTTGAAAGTCTGGCACATCCCTTAAGTGGGGCTGTAAATTCCCCATGACGCTTATAATCGCCTTGGCTACCCGGTTACGTTCCGCATCATCGGCAATGGAAACCGCATGATCCACCATCTTTTGAAAATGACGACCATATTCCGGGATTATAAGTTTTGGTCGCTCAGTGTTATATTCAAGATTTTCTACTTGGTTCAAATTAAAGGTTTTAGAATGAAAGACTGTTTTGAAATTAATACAGGGTAGTGCCGTAGGGTTTGCAAAGTAACAAATTTATACCAAAATAATACGAGCCTGTTTAGGAATTTATGATTAGAATTGTTAAAGGCCATTTTTGATGCCCTACGAGGCAAAATTTTTGAGCATAGCATTAGCTACGGTCCAAAATTTTAACGAAGTAGGGCGCAAACAAGGGGCATAAGAAAATAATTGATAGATTCCTAAATAGGCTCTAAGGTTATAAGGAAATTACGCCCTCCACCTTGCCAACCTCCTTATACTTTTGGATTACCTCATCGGGATTTTTCCGGTTTACCGTAATGGAGATACTGGTGTATTTCCCTTTTTTTGATTTTTTTGATTCAATGACCGCTCCGGTGTTATCGAAAATATCTTGAATTTCCTTGATTTTGTCGGCATCCGTCTGTACAATGAACTTATACAGATACGTAGACGGCCACGTGGTACTTTCCAACAACTGTTCTTTTAGGCGGCCGTAAAATTCATCGGATTTATTGTTTTCCATAACATTGTTTTTGCAAAGATAAGCGTTCGCCCACAGATTTCTTATCCTGATCGGTAATCCTTAATTTCGCGCAACCCTTATAGCATAACTTTTGAATCAAAAAAAAATTGTAATCACCGGTGGTCCAAGCACTGGAAAAACTGCGGTTATACAAAAACTGGAGAAGCTGGGTTTTGCCTGTTTCCACGAGGTTATCCGAAGTATGACCTTAGTTGAAAAGAAACAAAACAAGGACGTATCCTTTTCCTCCAATCCTATTGTTTCGGTAAATGATCCTATCGCCTTTAACCTAAAACTCCTCAAGGAAAGGGAGCGGCAATTCGACCTAGCCCGCGAGTTGGAGGATCGGCTTGTTTTTTTTGATAGGGGTCTGCCAGATGTACTCGCCTATATGGATTGTTTTGGACAGCAATATGACGAGACCTTTTTAGTCCCATGCCGTAGAACGGTCTATGACCAAGTGTTCCTTATGCCTCCCTGGAAGGACATTTTTAAAACAGATAATGAACGTTTTGAGAGTTACACCGAATCAGAACGGATATTCGAATGTCTGAAGAATACTTACGAGCGCCTTGGTTACCTCATCCACATAGTACCTAAGGCCTCCATAGATCAACGGATAGACCTTATATTAAATCATCTTAAACATGAATAATGAAAGGCTCTCCCAGTAGGATCTTAAAACACTTTTGGGGCTTTACCTCCTTTAAACCGTCGCAAAAACAGATTATAGATACAATCTTACACGGGAGGGATGTCCTTGCCCTCTTGCCTACCGGTGGCGGCAAGTCTATTTGTTTTCAGGTGCCGGCCTTGGCCCAAGAGGGAATATGCATTGTGGTCTCCCCTTTGATTTCCTTGATGAAAAACCAAGTGGACCATCTCAAGAAAAAGGGTATTAAAGCGATAGCCATTACGGGGGGAATACCTTATGAAGAAGTAAACGACCTACTGGATAATTGCACATATGGTAATTACAAGTTTCTCTATGTTTCCCCGGAACGTCTTCAGCAGGATATGATCAGGGAAAGAATATCCCGGATGAACGTGAACCTTATTGCCATAGACGAGGCCCACTGTATATCCCAATGGGGACATGATTTTAGGCCGGCCTATTTGCAATGTGCCCTTTTGAGGGAATTATTCCCCGAAATTCCCATGGTGGCCCTTACCGCTACCGCTACCAAAAAAGTGACGCTGGACATCATGCAAAACCTTAAGTTCAAGGATGCTTTGGTAGTCAAGGATTCCTTTGTTAGGAAGAACATTGGGCTTAAGGTTATACGAACGGAAGACAAGTTATATAGCCTAAGAAGGATTTGTTCCAAAGTGCAAAAAAGTGCCATCGTATATGTGCGTACCCGGCGAATGGCCCAGGAACTTTCGGCCCATTTGCTCCAAAATAAATGCAAGGCTACCTTTTTCCATGGTGGAATTTCAAAGGAGGAAAAGGAAAAGCGACTTGATCTTTGGCTCTCCGATAGTATTAACATCATGGTGGCCACCAACGCTTTTGGTATGGGTATAGATAAACCTGATGTGGAATTGGTAGTTCATTTCCAAATCCCGGATTGCCTGGAAAACTATTTCCAAGAAGTAGGGAGGGCCGGTAGAGACGGCCATTCTGCGGAAGCTGTTTTGATAACAAACCCAATGGACGAACAGCAAGCCAAAGATCAGTTTTTAAGTGTCCTGCCGGATGTGCCTTTCTTAAAAGCGGTCTATAGAAAACTCAATACTTATTTTCAAATTCCTTATGGGGAAGGAAATAACGAGACCTTTCAGATCAACTTTGAAGAATTCTGTAATACCTATCAGCTTAACCGTCTCCTTACGTATAACGCCCTGCGTTTGTTGGACCTCAATTCCGTAATCGCTCTTTCCGAATCTTTTTCCCGGACAAGTACGGTGCAATTTCTGGCGAGTAAATCCCAGATCTTTAACTACCTGGAAGAAAATAAGACCTCCGCTCCCGTTATACGCACTATCCTAAGAACTTATGGGGGCATTTTTGATTTTGAGACCAAAATAAATACCCATTTGGTGGCTAAAAAAGTGAGCATCGAGCATTCAAGTGTCATCCAAGTTCTGGAGCATCTTCAAAAGGATAATATCATTTTGTATAAAGGAAAGACCAATGACTTGGAGGTTACATTTTTGGTTCCCAGAGAGGATGATAATACCATAAATATCCTTGCGGGAACGGTACGGGAACAAAACCGTATAAAGCACCAAAACCTAAAACAAATGCTCTTTTATGTAAAAAATGATTCGGATTGTAGAAGCAGGGTACTCTTGAATTATTTTGGGGAAAAAATAGCGGCCGATTGTGGAATCTGCGACGTTTGCGTTGCTAGAAATAACAAGGCCTCGATCAGCTTGCCCAAGTTGTGTAGCGAAATATCGGAGCTGTTAAGGAAGGAAAAAAGGACTTCCCGGCAACTTATCACCATCATGACCTATAACGAGGGTATTGTGCTAAAGGCCATAAAGCTTCTTTTGGAGCAAGGCAAAATACGGATCACGCGAAAAAACGAATACGAACTGACTTAATATGGAAACAATGCGGATTATCTTTATGGGGACACCGGATTTTGCCGTGGCAACACTGGCCCAGTTGGTAAATAACAAGTACGCCGTTGCAGCTGTCATTACGGCTCCGGACAGGCCCGCGGGAAGAGGGCGAAGACTTCGGGAATCCGCAGTGAAGAAATATGCCAAGGAGCAGGGCCTTACGGTACTACAACCAACAAATCTAAAAAGCGCGCCCTTTTTGGAACAATTGCAAGCGCTAAAACCGGACTTGCAGATCGTAGTGGCCTTTAGAATGCTGCCGCGACAGGTGTGGAACATGCCAAAATATGGGACCTTTAACCTCCATGCCTCACTCCTCCCCCAATACAGGGGTGCGGCACCCATTAATTGGGCCATTATAAACGGTGAGACCAAAACCGGGGTGACCACTTTTTTTATTGATGATAAAATAGACACGGGTGAAATCATCCTGCAGGAGGAAACCGAAATTTTCGATACCGACAATGCCGGTGAACTTCATGATAGGCTTATGCATTTGGGCGCGGCCCTTGTAGTAAGGACTGTACAATATATTGAGAAAAAGGAAATAGAAAGAAAACCTCAAAAAGAGGTTACCCCCCTTAAATTGGCCCCAAAAATTTACAAGGAAACTTCTAGAATAGATTGGAGCAAACCGCCAAACAGGATTTATGACCATATCAGGGGACTAAGCCCCTACCCTACGGCCTGGAGTACCCTGATCAATGCCAATGAAAGCTTATCCGTTAAAATATATGCCGCCGCCCATAGAAAAGATCAACACGCTCTGAAAACAGGCTCCATCCTCACCAACAAAAAAGAGATCCTGGTAGCGGTCGCGGGGGGCTATATGGAGCTCCTGGAAATGCAATTTCCGGGAAAACGAAGAATGAAGGTCTCGGAAATCCTAAATGGGTTCACATTTTCCAAAACGGCGCGAATGGTGTAAACCCCCGTATTCATTGGGCTGGGAGAAACGTAAAAATTGCCCTACTTTATCAACAAAGGTTCCGAGTTATCAACAAAAACGGGGTTTTCCCTTGATTTTACTTGTGTTGAGCGCAAATCCATATAAATTTGTTGAAGGTTTAAAATTATTTTAACAACAATTAATTGAATTACATCATGAACAAAACAGAATTAATCGATGCAATGGCCGCCGACGCTGGCATCACAAAAGCAGCCGCAAAAAAAGCATTGGAATCTTTCTTAGGTAATGTAGAGGGATCCCTTAAAAAGGGAAATCGTGTTTCTTTAGTTGGCTTTGGGTCTTGGTCCGTTTCCAGAAGAAATGCAAGGGAAGGTAGAAATCCTTCCACAGGGAAAACAATTCAAATTGCAGCTAAAAATGTTGTTAAGTTCAAGGCAGGTGCCGATTTGGGCAGTGCAGTAAACTAGCTCATACCATACTTCTATATAACAGGGCATCCCGGATTTTTTTCCAGGATGCCTTTTTATTTCTCCGCTTTTGGTATTTAGGGGAATTGTCTTATTTTAGATTTAGCAAGTTCATGTTATGATCGATATTAAACCCCAAAAAGGAAAGCTTCTTATCGCCGAACCGTCTTTGACCGGGGACGTTTCCTTTAATAGATCCGTAGTCCTTCTTGCAGAACATAATGAAGAAGGTTCCGTAGGATTTATATTGAACAAACCCCTGGAATACCAGATCAACGAGCTAATTACGGAAATAAGTCTACCCTTCCAAGTATATAATGGTGGCCCTGTGGAACAGGACAATCTTTATTTCATTCATAAGGTCCCCCATTTAATAGACAATAGTATTGAGATATCGGACGGAATTTATTGGGGAGGTGATTTTGAGAAGACGATAAGCCTCATCAATCAACGGATTATTTCCGAGGATGATATTCGTTTCTTTTTGGGCTATTCCGGATGGTCTTCCCTACAGTTGGATCAAGAGCTGTCCTCCAAGTCATGGATTGTGGTTCAGAACAAGTATGAAAGTGCCATAATCCAAAAGTCCTCCGTTGCCTTTTGGAAAGAAAAAATGATAGAACTTGGCGGGGACTATCTGCTCTGGTCCAACGCACCGGAAAATCCCAGCCTTAACTAAGGACCAATCTGGCCGCGGCGTTCAGTTTTCCTATCAAATCCTGGGCTACCTTAGTGCCATATTCCCGTTTGCGGTATTTGTTTACCGATTTTATCCCCATAATAGAATTGGTAATGAATAACTCGTCCGCTTTTTGAAGTTCAAAGGGCGAAATGGATGCTTGCTTAAGCCCATAGTTTGGAAGTTTACCGATAATCTCTATCAGCTTCTTTCGTATAATGCCATTTAAACAACCGTCCGTTAAGGGAGGGGTCTTGATCTGGTCTCCACTTACCAGAAAAAGATTGCCGTTCAATGCCTCCACCACCATTTTGTCCTGGTTCAACAACAGACAATTATCATAGTCGTTTTCCTGGGCGTAAATGCTTCCCACAACATTGATAATCCTATTATTGGTCTTTAGGGTGGATAGCAGACCCGAATTCACATGGAAATCCTTAAAAAGTTCTATTTCATAGAACCCATTATCTAGAACATAAAAGGGATGGCCCAACCTAGTCGGTTCTATCACATAGGAAACTTCGTTGGTACGGGGCAGGTACAGCCCCCCGTCCTTTCTAAATACAGTAAAACGGATCCGAATCGGGGAATCTTTAAGATCTGTGCTGGCGCCAATGGTGCGTAACACTTCCTCGTTTAAGAATTCCATGGTGAAATCCATAGGTATCTCCATGCGAAGGATACGCATGGAAGCCATAAGCCTTAGATAATGGTCCTCCCAAAAAAAAATGGTGTTCCCTACCACACGCATCGCTTCAAAAAGTGCATCCCCGTAGCGTAGCCCCCTGTTGCCGTGATTAAGGTAGAACGCTTCTTCCGAAAGTAGCGACCCATCAAAATTGACCATAAAAAAATCCCGATTAAAAGCGGGATTAAAGATAGGTGAAATACTTGAAAGCCGCTATTTGGATCCCAGTACCTGCTTTAAATCGGATACTTGATTGTCCCAAAGCATCTTGGCCTCGTCCTCCTCGCCCTCTTCGGCAAAATCCGTAATGAAAAGGGAAACGTCCTTGGTAATCTCATCCACAATTATTTTCATCTCAAAAAAACTGTCGTCATCGCTTTCCTCCCAGGCAAATTTCACGAATTCATCGCTCTTTCGTTTCAATAGTTTTGCCACTTCTTCATTGCCGTCCCAAATAAAAGTAAAGAGTTCCCCACGGGAGTTTACATTGTCAGCGAACCATTCGGAAAGCCCCGAAGGAGTAGATAAGTACTGATACAGCAATTGGGGCGAAGACTGTATCACAAATTCAAGTTCAAATTGTATCTTATCACTCATTACGGTAATTTTTCCACGGGCAATATATAGATTTCCAAATGATAAAAAAATAAAACTGCTGGAATAATTTGGGAGGCTGGGGTTGATAGGCACAAAATTTAACTTTATATTTGCAGCCGTTTTTATCATCCCTGCCTCTTGGCCCTAAATTAAAAGAAAACGGATACCTAGAAGAGGTTTCCGTTCGTAACGATTCTACGTTACGGATTGTTAAAATGGACAAAGGGTGTGTAAAGGGTGGGAAACACAAATGGCGAGGTATCCGCCTTGGGCGGAGCAGGATTCATATCTGCCAAAGGCGGACGGGAGTTCAAGTCATACGGGGCAAGAGAACGCCCAGAACAAGGTTGAAGAAAACATAAATGGCGAGGTAGCTCAGCTGGTTAGAGCGTCGGATTCATAACCCGGAGGCCGAGGGTTCAAGTCCCTCTCTCGCTACAAAGCCCGATTCGGATAGCTATCTTAATCGGGCTTTTTTAGTATGGAAGAACACGAAGTCTATATATCACACTAATTGACTATCTTTAAAATGCAATCAAATAGTTATAAAGATGAAAGGTTTTATTGTCCAATTGCTTATTGTAGGTTTAGTGATTATTGCTTCCTGTAAATCCAAAACCGAAAGCACTACTGAATCCAATGATATTTCCGAGGAACCTAGCGTAGCGGTAAAAGGAGATGAGGTGACATATGCTACCGATTCCACTACCCTTAAGGGCTATATTGCTTATGATGTTAACACTAAAAAAAAGCGACCAGGGGTGCTAATCGTCCATGAATGGTGGGGGCATAATGATTATGTGCGTCAACGTGCGGAAATGTTGGCCGCGCTGGGGTATACGGCAATGGCCGTGGACATGTACGGTGACGGAAAACTGGCCGATCATCCCGATGATGCAGGTAAATTCGCCAGGAGCGTTATGACCAATCTACCGGAAGCCACGGCACGTTTTAATGCGGCGTTGAATCTGTTGAAAACCCATGCTACGGTGGACGCCGAAAAAATAGCGGCCATAGGGTACTGTTTTGGAGGCAGTGTGGTGCTGACCATGGCTAATACGGGAGCGGATTTGGATGCTGTTGCGGCCTTTCATAGTGGGGTACAACTACCCGTAATGCCAAATACGAAACTAAAAGCAAAGGTTTTGGTGTGCAACGGGGCTGACGACCCATTTATCGGTGCAACATCTGTACAGGCCTTTAAAAGTGCGCTAGATTCAATCAACGCCAACTATAAGTACATAGCTTATCCTGGGGTAAAGCACGGTTTTACCAGTAAAGAGGCAGATACCAATGGGCAGAAATTCAACTTGCCCTTGGCCTATGATGCGGATGCGGATCAAAAATCCTGGACTAGTTTGCAAGAACTATTTGCAGAGGCTTTTTAGGGAGTTCGACACTGGGAGGCCGTATACGTGGTATTCTTAGATACCTCAAAAAGAGGTAAAACCACAGAAAAGATTCCTTAAATCCGGAACAGGGATGAATCGGGTTAGGTAAGCTCATTGACTAGGACCTTACACTACCAAACAGATTCATTATATCCTTAGGGGACAGAAAGCGTTTAATCGCCTCAAAAGACCGGGTGTTCCAAACACTTCTTAAAAAGTGAATTTTCAATAGCCTACAAAAGACCT